>NZ_JBHWJQ010000008.1:0-224687 GCF_042731435.1 Streptomyces sp. NPDC059861
CCTTTCAGGAGGGGCGCCCCCATCGCCGTACCGGGAGCCGGGCTCAGCCCGCGAGGATCTTCTTCACGGCCGCCGCGACACGGCCGCCCTCCGCCTGGCCGGCGACCTTGGGGTTCACGATCTTCATGACCGCGCCCATGGCCCGCGGCCCCTCCGCGCCGGCCGCCTTGGCCTCCTCGACGGCCTGGGCGACGATCGCGTTCAGCTCCTCGTCGGACATCTGCCGGGGCAGGTAGGTGGCGAGCACCTCACCCTCCGCCTTCTCCCGCTCGGCCGACTCGGCACGACCACCCTGGGCGAAGGCGTCCGCGGCCTCGCGCCGCTTCTTCGCCTCCTTGGTGATCACCTTCAGGACCTCGTCGTCGGAGAGCTGACGCTTCTCCTTGCCCGCGACCTCCTCCTTCTGGATCGCGGCGAGCGTCAGCCGGAGCGTCGAGGAGCGGAGCTCGTCGCGCTCCTTGATCGCGGCGTTGAGGTCTTCCTGCAGCTTCGACTTGAGCGTGGTCATGACGTCGATTGTCGCAGGTGTGCACAGCCGGACGCCCGTTGATTTAAGGGGCGGTCGGACGCGGGGTCCCGACGGGGTCTGACACGATGGTCGTATGCGCGCGCGATACGGAGTACCCCTCGGCATCACGGCGGTCGCGGCCGCCGGTCTCCTCTACTCGGCCGGGTTCGAGGCCCGTTCCTTCCGCCTGCGACGGGTGACCGTCCCCGTGCTGCCCGCGGGCATGCACCCGTTGCGCGTGCTGCACGTCTCCGACATCCACATGGTCAGCGGCCAGCGCAAGAAGCAGCGCTGGCTTCGCTCGCTGGCCGGCCTGCGCCCCGACTTCGTGATCAACACCGGCGACAACCTCTCCGACCCGCAGGGCGTGCCGGAGGTGCTGGACGCGCTGGGCCCCCTGATGGAGTTCCCGGGCGCGTACGTCTTCGGCTCCAACGACTACTACGGCCCCAAGCTGCGCAACCCCGCCCGCTACCTGTTCGAGAAGGCCCAGGGCCGGCACGGGCTGAACGGCAACGCGCCCGCGGTCGGCGTCGTCCACAACCCGTGGGAGGACCTGCGGGACGGTTTCGACGCGGCGGGCTGGCTGAACCTCACGAACACGCGGGGCATGTTCAAGATCGACGGTGCCACGGTGGAGATGACCGGCGTGGACGACCCGCACATCAAGCGGGACCGCTACGTGCAGGTGGCGGGCGGTCCGTCGGCCGACGCGGACTTCTCGATGGGCGTGGCGCACGCGCCGTACCTGCGCTGCCTGGACGCCTTCACGGCGGACGGCTACCCCCTGATCCTGGCCGGCCACACCCACGGCGGCCAGCTGTGCATCCCGTTCTACGGCGCCCTGGTCACCAACTGCGACCTGGACACGGAGCGGGTGAAGGGCCTGTCGACGCACACGTCCGAGGGCCGGACGTCGTACATGCACGTGTCGGCGGGATGCGGGGCGAACCGGTACACGCCGGTGCGGTTCGCGTGTCCGCCGGAGGCGACGTTGCTGACGTTGGCGGGGCGCGAGTAGCCCCACGGAGAGCGCCAGGTCAGCCTCGCTGTCGGCGAGGCCGGGCAGGGCTTCGGCGTCACCCGCACAGCCCACCCGTGATGCCCCATTTGCCCTACATGCCTAGCGTGAGGGCATGACCGCCCCGATACCCAGGGACATCCCGGACCTCCCCGCGATCCCCGGCATCCCCGCGCTGCTGCCCCCGCCGGTCCCCGCCACGGCGGTGGTACCCCCCGTACGCCGCCCCCTGATCGCCGCCTTCCGCCTCCTCACCGCGGCGACGGCGGCGGCCGGGGTGGCGATCTTCCTGGTTCTCGGGAGCCCGCCGCGCGTGCTGAGCCACTTCACGATCCAGAGCAGCATCCTGCTGGCCCTGGTGCTCGTCGCCTCGGCCCGCCGGGCATGGACGGCCCGTCGCCCGCTGCGCTCCTCACTGACGGGCGCGGCACTCCTGTACGTCGTGGTCACGGCCCTGGTCCATCACCTGCTCCTGGCGACTGCGTCGAGCACCTACGCGATGACCAGCACGATGACAGGTACCACGACGTCGGCGCTGCTCCAGACGATCGCCGATCACGTGCTCCACACGGCGGTCCCGATCGCGGCCGTCCTGGATTGGCTGCTCCTCACGCCCCCCGGCCGCCTGCACCTCCGCCAGGCCAGCACCTGGCTGCTGTACCCCATGGCCTACCTGGCCTTCTCCTTCATCCGGGGCGAGTACCTGCTCCCCAGCACGCCGGGCCACTATCTCTACCCCTTCCTCGACGTCGACCAGCACGGTTACAGGAGCGTCCTGGGCAACGCCCTCCTCCTGGGCCTGTCCATCTACGCGCTGGCCGTCCTCGTGGTCGCCCTCGACCACGCCCGTCCGAACCCCGTCCGCCACCACGGCAAAACCGGATTTCGTCTCCAGCCACCAGTGGGCTAAAGTAAACGTCGTCGCCGCGACAGCAGCGACATCGGGGTGTAGCGCAGCTTGGCAGCGCGCTTCGTTCGGGACGAAGAGGTCGTGGGTTCAAATCCCGCCACCCCGACAGTGAAGTACCAGGTCAGGGGCCTGATCCGCAGTGCGGGTCAGGCCCCTGAGTGGTTCCTGGAGATCGTTTGCGAGAAATCTGGGAGAAGATCTTGGTCGGGTTCTCCCAGGAGCAGTCTCCAGTGCCGCAGGAACAGCGGCGCCCGCGCGCCCGATGACCTGCACATTCGCGAATCCCGGGCTCGTAGCTGACCGGTGATACCCGTGCGGGCCGCCAGCCGGTCGGGCTGGAGGCCGCGCATGTGCGCTGGTGGGCGTTCGACGGCCCGGACGACGTCGACAACGGACTGTGCCTGTGCTCGCTGCACCACAAGCTCTTCGACAAGGGCGTCCTCGGTGTCGGCGAGGGCCACCGCATTCTGGTATCCCAGCGCTTCGTCGGCCACAGTACCGCCGCCCGCGACCACGTCATCGCGCTCGCTGACCGACCACTCATCGGACCTCGACCGGGCGCCCACCCCATCGCCGCGACCCACCGCTCCTGGCACACCAGCCAGGTCTTCCACGGCAGCCCACGCCCTGCCACGGCCGCCTGACCGTCGCATCGCCGACCGCGCCCCACTGGTAAGGAGAACGACACCAAGAGTATGGTCTCTTGTATGGCGACGAAAAAGGTAACCGTGACCATCCCCGAGGACCTCCTGGACGAGATCCGCGCGGACGCGGCAGAGCGGGGCCTGTCGGCCTACGTCGCCGAGGCGCTGCGCTCCAAGCGCGACCGGGACCGGCTCCTGGAACTGGTCGACTGGCTGCAGGAAGAACACGGCCCCGTGACTGAGGACGAGCGTGTGGCAGCGCTCGACGAGTTGGAGGATCTGGACGCCGAACACGAGCGGCGCCGCGCCTCCGGACAACGCAACGCCGGAGAGGCTGCGTGAAGAAGCGAGTCGGTGAGCACAGGCAGAGGCCGCTCCGTGTCTTCGTCCTGGACTGTGAAGCTCTCTCCCTGGCCGTGCGCGGTGATCGGAGGATGATCGCCTGGCTCGACCTCGCGGCGCGAGGGGAGGCCGAAGTGGTGACGTCGCCGATGACATTGGTCGAGGCGTACGACGGCAGAACGACCGAACAGCGCTGGGACTGGGTACTGTCCAGGCTCCAGGTCGTCGACATCGGGAAGGACGAAGCCCGCCAGGCACGCCGGCTCCTGGCCGACGCCAAGTTGCAAGGCCACAAGCACGCGATCGACGCCGTGCTCGCCGTGATCGCGCGACAGCAGAAGGGACAGGTCACCGTCTTCACCTCGGACGTCGACGACCTGGAGAAGCTGGTCCCGGACACGATCGTCGTCAAGAAGGTGTGACCCGACCCGCGCCCCTCAAGGGCCCACAGCTGGGATGGCACCAGCCCGGGACCAGTACATCCGGGAGAAGGACGTGGAGTTCACCTCCCTGCCGGCCAACCTGGTGATCTGTTTCCGCCTCCATACGCCAATCGAACGCCGGGAACGGGGGCCGCCGCTACGCCGCCGAAGCGAAGTTCGGCAGGGCACCCACGGCGCGCTCGCTTATGCAAGTGGTATCCAAATGTGCAACCAGAGACGCATCGAGCAACCTGCGCCTCGGCCCAGGGCGGTCCAGATGGCCACGGAGGCCGCACAGTCACCGCGGGCCTACCCGACAACAGCCCCCTGACCTAGCATCAGCGCCCATGATCGCAGTGGTCGTCACGGTCGGGCTGGCCTTCGTCGGGTATGCCGTCACCTATCTCAACGGCCTGCGGCTGGCACAGCGGCAGGAGCGGCTCGCTCGGGTGAATCGGCAGCTCAGTGACTTCTACGGGCCCCTGTTCGCGCTCACTGAGGCCAGCGGTCGTACCTTCGCCGCGTTCATGCAGCGCAACGCCCGTCCTGACGGCAGGTCGCCCTTCGTCCATGAGACGCCGCCCAGCGAGGAGGAGCTCGCCGAGTGGCGGCTGTGGGTCACCACCGTTTTCCTGCCGAACATCCGGTCCATGCGCGACCTCGTCGTCAAGCACGCCGATCTCCTGAGCGAACCCGAGATGCCGCCGCTGCTGCTGCAACTGTGCGCGCATGTCTCGGGCTACGAGATCACGGCCGCCCGGTGGGCGCAGGGCAACCTACGACCAGCACCTTTCGGTGGTGCCGTTCCCCGGTGAGGAGATCGCCGAGTACGCGCGGTCGGAGTTCACGCGGCTGAAGGCGGAGCAGGCGCGGCTGCTGGGGCAGCGGTACACCCGTTGACCAGCCCTGCGTCGACGGCTCGGGCCGTCATGTTCCGCGCGCCGCCGGCCTCCTCGGCAATGTGATCAGGCGGCCCACCACGAACGTCGCCGGGATCGCCGCCGTCGACGCGATGACGGGCCGGAAACGCATGGTCAGGAATTCCGGCGGAAGTAGGAGTTCCGGTGAAATGGGTTGCCGCCAGGTGGGAAAGGAGGAGCGTCGTTACGGCCACGCGAGCCGCCCCGGAGGCGTTCCTGCGGGGCGGCTTGGGTAGGAGCCGGACATGATCTCGAGCCCGGACGCGACCTCGAGCAGCGTTGAGCAACGTCGTTCGGCACCGGTCCCTCCCCACGTGGAGACCGGTGCCGAACGACGCGCGCAGTGGAACTCAGGCTCACCTGTCGAGACCGTCGCCGCCGTCCGGTGACTTCGCGAAAGTTGTCCCAGAACAGACGGCGACTTGAGGTGCCTCTTCGAGCACTGAGCTGATGACCTGCCTGGGCGGCGTGCGGGTGGTGCCCTGCCTGGTCGTGATCCTGCCATTCGGGGCCCGCGACGAGGAGGTTCCGGCGCCCGGACAGCGGCTTCTGCGCAGGTCAGCCGTATAAAGTGAGTTTTCCGGTCCGGATGGCCAGGTGAGGCGGAAGGAAGGGGTGGAGACCTTGGGCTCGGACTCAGGGGCACGCACAGCCTTCGCGGAACGTCTCGCGCTGCTGTACAAGGAGGCCGGCAACCCTCCCCTGAAGAGCGTGTCCGAGGCCGTCGCCCGACTGAGGCGGGTGGACGAACGGGGCCGCCCCGTACGGGTCTCCGCGCAGCGGATCAGCGACTGGCGCCGCGCGAAGAACGTACCGGCTCACTTCGCCGCGCTCGCCGCCGTGTTGCAGGTGCTGATCCCGCACGCCCGGCGGGAGCGGCCCGTGCCGGTCTCCCCCGGACTGTACGACATGGGCCAGTGGCAGCGCCTGTGGGAGCGCGCGGTGGCCGATCCCATCGCCGAGCGTACGGCAGGCGGGGCGAGGGACCCGGACGAGGACGACGGGGCGACCGCCGACGGGGCGCCGGGCGTGCCGGGCGGGGTGTGCCCGTACCGCGGGCTGGCCTCCTACCGTCAGGAGGACGCGCGGTGGTTCTTCGGGCGGGAACGGAGCACGGACGCCCTTGCCGCCCAACTGCGCGCCGCGGAGCGCACGGGCGGTCCGGTGATGCTCGTCGGCGCCTCCGGGGCCGGGAAGTCCTCGCTGCTGAACGCCGGTCTGGTGCCCGCTCTTCGCAGCGGTGCGGGCCGGGAGGTGGTGCAACTGGTGCCGGGGGCCGACCCGCTGGGGGAGCTGACCTGCCGCATACCCGAACTCGCGCCGGTCACCACGGCGCAGGAGCCCGGAACCCCCGGGTTCGCGGACGCCGTACGGGCGGCCCTCGCCGCGTGGGCGCCGGGCGGGACCCGGCCGGTGGTCATCGTCGACCAGTTCGAGGAGACCTTCACCCTCTGCTCCGACGAGACCGGCCGGCGTACGTTCATCCAGCTCCTGCACGACGCGGCCTCCCCCGCGAGGCCCGGGGAACCGGCGCCCGTCCTCGTCGTGCTCGGCGTCCGCGCCGACTTCTACGAGCAGTGCCTGTCCTACCCCGAACTGGCCGACGCACTTCAGCACCGGCACATGGTGCTCGGGCCCCTCACCACCGCCGAGCTGCGCGAGGCGGTGACCGGCCCCGCCAAGGCCGTGGGGCTGGAACTGGAGCCGGGGCTGGCGGAACTGATCGTCCGTGAGGTCAGCTCCGACGGGCCGCGCGGGGCACATGACGCGGGCGCGCTGCCGCTGCTGTCGCACGCCCTGCTCGCCACCTGGCAGCGGCGCAAGGGGGGCCGCCTGACGCTGGCCGGGTACCGCGCGGCGGGCGGCATCCAGGGGGCGGTGGCGGCGACCGCCGAGCGGGCCTGGTCCAGGCTGGACCCGGCCGCGCGTACGGCCGCGCGGCTGCTGCTCCTACGGCTGGTCCGGCTCGGCGAGGACACTCAGGCGACCCGGCGGCGGGGCACGCGGCGGCAGCTCGCGGAGGAGTCGACGGACCCCGGCAAGACGGAGGAGTCCCTCGAGGAACTGGTCCGCGCCCGGCTGGTGACGCTGGACGCGGAGACCGTGGAGATCACCCACGAGGCGCTGCTGCACGCCTGGCCGCGGCTGCGCGACTGGATCGACGAGGACCGGGGCGGCAACCTGCTGCGCCAGCGGCTGGAGGAGGACAGCCGGGCCTGGGAGACGACCCAGCGCGACACCTCCCTGCTGTACCGGGGTTCACGGCTGGAGCACGCCCGCACCTGGGCACAGTCGGCCGGTGACACCTTCCTGACCCGCAGCGCGGTCGACTTCCTGGCCGCCTCCGCCCGGCTGCGCCGGCGCACCGTGTGGATAAGCCGGGGCGCGGTGGCGGCGCTGGTCGCGCTCGCGGTGCTGGCGGTCGGGTCGGCGGTGGTGGCGTGGCAGCAGCGGGACGACGCGGTGTTCGAGCAGGTGCTCGCCGAGGCCGACCGCGTGCAGTACACGGACCCGTCGCTGTCCGCCCAACTCGACCTGGTCGCCCACCGGCTGCGCCCCGACGACGAGGGCACCACGAACCGGCTGGTCTCGATCGTCAACGCGCCGCTGGCCACCCCGCTGCTCGGCCACACCGGCGCCGTCTACCTCACGACGTTCAGCCCCGACGGCAAGCTGCTGGCCACCGCGAGCTACGACCGCACGGTCCGCCTGTGGGACGTGGCGGACCCGCAGCGCCCCAAGCCCCTGGGCAAGCCCCTGGACGCCCACACGAGCTGGGTGAGCACCGCCGTCTTCAGCCCGGACGGCCGCACGCTCGCCAGCGCCTCGGACGACGGCACGATCCGGCTGTGGGACATCCGCGACCCCCGTCACCCGCGCCCGCTCGGCGCGCCGCTCACCGGCCACGACGGCACGGTCTACCTGCTCGTGTTCAGCCCGGACGGCCGTACGCTCGCCGCCGCGACCGAGGACCGCGTCGTACGGCTGTGGAACGTGGCCGACCCGGGCCGGCCGAGCCCGCTCGGCCCCCTCACCGGCCACACCGCCGCCGTACGCTCGGTCGCCTTCAGCCCCGACGGCCGGACCCTGGCCTCGGGCGGCGACGACACCACGGTGCGGCTGTGGGACATGACCGACCGGCGTCGTCCCGAGCGGCTCGGCGACCCGCTGACCGGCCACCGGGCCCTCGTCCACTCCGTCGCCTTCAGCCCCGACGGCCGCAGCCTCGCCAGCGGCAGCGCCGACGACACCGTCCAGCTGTGGGACGTGACCGACACAGGGGACGCGGCGCCGCTCGGTGCGCCGCTCACCGGGCACACCGGGCCCGTGTGGTCGGTGGCGTTCACCCCGGACAGCTCACTGCTCGCCGTCGCCAGCGCGGACAGCACGGCGAGCCTGTGGGACGTCAGCAATCCGGCGTTCCCGTCCCAGGTCGGCGAGCCGCTCGCGGGCAGCAGCGGCGAGATGTACGCCCTCGGCTTCAGCCCCGACGGCCGCACCCTCGCCACCGGCACCGGCGACAACAAGGTCCGTCTGTGGTCGATACCGACCTCGGACATGCTCGGGCGGATCGGGGTGTTCCGCCCGGACGGGCGGATGCTCGCCACGGCGGCGCGCGACCAGCGGATCCGACTGTGGGACGTCCGGACGCCCCGGCGGCCGGTGCTGCTGGGCAAGCCGTTCCTGCCCGTCGAAGGCGACGTCCGCACCGTGGTGTTCGCCCCCGACGGACGCACCCTCGTGGTGCTGACCGGCAGCCGCACGGTGCAGCTGTGGAACGTCACCGACCCGGCCAGGCCCGTCGCCTACGGCCCGCCTCTGCGGCTGCGCACCCGGTACGCCGGCCCCGAGGCGCTGGCCTACAGCCCCGACGGGCGCACCCTCGCCACCGCCTACGACGACCGCACCATCCAGCTCTGGAACATCGCCGACCCGTCCGAACCCCGCCGCCTGGGCGATCCGCTGACCGGCCACACCGGCTACGTCAACGCCCTCACCTTCAGCCCCGACGGCCGCACCCTCGCCAGCGGCAGCGCCGACACCACCATCCGCCTGTGGGACGTCTCCGGCCCGCGCCCCGTCACCCAGCTCGGCGCCGCGCTGCGGGGCCACCTCGGCCCCGTCAACACGCTCGCCTACAGCCCCGACGGCCGGACGCTGGCCAGCGGCAGCGACGACAACACGGTGGGGCTCTGGGGCGTCGGCGACCCGCTGAAGGCCCAGCAGCTCGGGTCCCCCCTCAGCGGCCACACCGAGGCGGTGGTGTCCCTGACGTTCCGCCGGGACGGGCGCACGCTGGCCAGCGGCGGCAACGACGACACGGTCCGCCTCTGGGACGTCGGCCGCCCGTCCACCGCCACGCCCATCGGGCAGTCGCTCAGCCCCAACGCAAAGACCGGCAACTTCCTCTCCTTCAGCCCCAACAGCCGTCTGCTCGGGGTGTCGAGCGGCGCCGGGACCGTACGGCTGTGGGACCTGAACGTGGACGACGCCGTGAAGCACATCTGTTCGACCACACGGGGTGTGCTGACGCCCGAGAAATGGCACGAATACCTGCCACGGTTGTCCTACGAACCACCCTGCCGGGAGTGATCCGCGTCACAGCGCCACGACGCACCTCATCGGTCGGGTCCCGCGTCGCCATCCGCCTTGTTAGTCTTGGCCACAGCCCGATCGCTGGTGCATCCCCCGTCGCCAGCGGTCGGGCGTTTTCGTGTCCCGGCGCCGCCGCGTGAAATCGCACGGCATTCTTCGATACGGCGCAGCGGCCCGAGCGCATTGCGGGCACGACGACTCCGATTTCGGCAATCCCGCTCCCTATTTCCCCCTGTGCCCGAGCCATACGGCCGATCCAGGTCAGCAAGACCTCTTCAGGAGCCGTACGCTGACGCATGTGCCGAAGGCGTACGAAGTGATCGCGGACGACATCCGCCGGTCCATCCGCGAGGGCGAACGCAGGCCCGGCGACCGGCTGCCGGCCGAGACGGAGCTCGCCGAGCGGTACCGGCGCAGTGTGCCGACGATCCAGAGCGCGCTGCGGCTGCTGAGCGAGGAAGGCCTCATCGACAAGCGGCACGGCCTCGGCAACTTCGTCCGCCGCCCCCGCACGCTCGCGGTCCGCGACAACAGACGCCACCAGTGGGAGAAGGACCGCGCCCGCCAGCCGTTGCGCCAGCGGGCGGCGACCGGCGCGACGGAACGTGAAACCGGGCTGGACCCCCAGGACTTGATCTTCCACGCGAGCTACCGCGAGGTCAAGGCGTCCACGGAGCTGGCGGAGGGGTTCGGCGTCCCCGAGCGCACGGTCCTGCTGGAGCGCACGTACCGCACCAGGTGCGCGGCGGAGACCGCGCCCTTCAGCCTCGTCACGTCCTACCTGGTCCGCGACGTGATCGCCGCGAACCCCGCCCTCCTGGACGAGAGCAACGAGCCCTGGCCCGGCGGCACCCAGCACCAGCTGCACACCGTCGGCATCGAGGTGGACCGCGTCGAGGAACGCTTCACGGCCCGTCCGCCGGCCCCCGAGGAGGCCGCCGAGCTGGATCTGCCGCCGGGGACCTCGGTGATCCTGCTGCACAAGACGTCGTACGACATCGAAGGCCGGGTGGTGGACATCACCGACGTCACGCTGCCGGGCGACCGGACCGAACTGCTCTTCACCACGATCCTGGAGAGGTGGTGAGCGCCTCCGTGACCCGGCACGTGGTCGTCGTCACCGCCGTGCACCCGCCGTCGGCCCGCTTCCTGCCCGACGCCTACAAGTCGCTGTGCGAGCAGCGGCTGCCGCAGGGCTGGGAGTGGCACTGGGTGATCCAGGAGGACGGCGGGTCGGAGGACGTCCTTCCGTATGTGCCCGAGGACGAGCGGGTGACGTTCCGTCAAGGTCGGCGCGGCGGGCCCGGGGTGGCGCGCACGATCGCGCTGGCGCGGGCCAAGGGCGAGTACGTGAAGGTCCTGGACGCCGACGACCAGCTGGCGCCGGGTGTGCTGGCCCGCGATCTGGCGGCGCTGGAGGCCGACCCGGCGATCGGATGGGTGACGTCACGGGTGCTGGACCTGTGGCCGGACGGCTCGACGGCCGGCTTCCCGGGCGATCCGCCGGACGGGCCGATCGAGCGGGGCGAAGTGCTCGGCTTCTGGAAGGCGAACGACTTCCGCGCCCAGGTCCACCCGGCGTCCCTCTTCGTACGCCGGGACCTGCTGGTGGCCCTCGGCGGCTGGATGGCGCTGCCCGCGTCCGAGGACACGGGGCTGCTGCTGGCGCTGAACGCGGTGAGCCGGGGGTGGTTCTCGGCGGAGGTGGGGCTTCTCTACCGCAAGTGGGAGGGCCAGGCGACGGGCCAGGCCCCGCACGTCGACCCGGACGAGCGGGCGGCACGCATGGCGGTGGCGGAGGCCCGGGCGCTGGCACTGGCGGAGTTCGGCTGGGGGTACCCGGCGAACGGGGTGTCGTAGGGGCGGGGTCCGCGCACGGGCGGGGTGTCATAGGGGCGGGGCCGAGAAGGGCAGGTCACGATGCCCGCAGGATGCGCTGAGTGAAGGAACCGGCGCGACGGCCGGGCGATGCGCTGAGGAGAACGACCGGGCACGACGACCGGGCCATGCGCCGGAAATGGACGCCGGGCGCGGCGACCGGGCCATGGGCCGGGTCCAGGAGCCCGTCAGGCGGGTCGGCCGATCTCCTGGGCGATGGTGACGACGTTTCCCGCCGGGTCGTTGACCGCGGCGATGCGATAGCGGCCGCCGGGGGTCTCCTGGACGGTCCCCAGGTCCAGGCCCCGTTCCGCGGCGAGCCGGACCTCGTCGGCGACGTCTTCGACGGCCAGCGTCAGCATGGCGGACCCCGCACGGTCGGGTTCGAGGAGCAGCTGGATCGCGCCGCCGTCGATGACCTCCCATTCCGCCAGGCCACTCATGGGGTCGCGGTCGGCCGGGCGCCCCCACAAGCGCTCGTACCAGGCGCGGGCCGCTTCGAAGTCGGCGACGGGAATGACGGCGTAAACGGTCCTGATGGCCACGATGGGTCCCCTTTCATCCGTTTCGCACCTTACTGAGTGCCCGTCGGATGTGGGCGGATGTCAGGGCAGCGCCTCGGCGTCCGTGCGCGAAAAGACCAGGTCGCTCTCACCGGTGACCGGGGCCCGCCACCGCAGGGGCACCCGGCGGGGTCCGCCGACCGCGGGCGGATAGCTCGCGGGGTCGTAGTCGTTGGCCAGCCGGTAGACGTGGAAGCCGGCCCCGGCCATGGTCTCCAGCAACTCCTCGACGGAGTCCCCGAGTGCGGCCATCCGCGCGGGCGTCACCTCGATCGTGATCTCGGCATCGGGCCGCAGCCTGCGCAGCAGGGGCGCGAGGCCCCGCACGACGGCTCCCTCCGCCCCCTCGACGTCTATCTTGATCACCCGGGCGTGTTCCAGCTCGCCCGGGGCGAGCAGGTCGGGAAGCGGTGCGGCGTCGACCTCGAAGACCGCCTCGGCGGGACCGTCGTACGGGACGATGCTGTTCGCGCCGGTGTTGCGCGAGCTGGCGAGGGTGAAGGTCAGCTTTCCGCGGCGGTCGGACGCGGCGGCGTTGACGGCCCGGACCGTGCGGCAGCCGTTGAGCCGAACGTGCCGCTCCAGGCGCCGGTGACAGGCGGGGGACGCCTCGACGGCCACGACCCGGCCCGTGGGCCCGACGAGTCGGGCGGCCATGACGCTGAAGACCCCTATGTTCGCGCCGACGTCGACGAAGCCGTCACCGGGTCCGAGGCGGCTGCGCAGCCAGCCGGTCAGATGGGGTTCCCAGGCTCCGAAGAGGTAGAGGTACCGCTGGATCAGGTCCTCGGTGTCGACCGCGAAACGGGCGCCCGAGCGCGTCTCGACGACACGCCGGCGCGGGTGGTCCCGCAGATACGGGTTCAGCACGCGCGCGGCGAGGGCCGCCTTGCCGAGGGTGCCGGGAGCGTGCCGTACGTACCGGCTGCCGAGGGTGATCAGGGCTTCCGTGGCCGCAGTGCGGGAACGGCTCATCCGGTGCGGGCCCCGGCCCTATTCGGTGACCGTGATGGCCTGGGACGGGCAGCCCTCGACGGCCTCCCGGACCTCGGGCTCGCCTCCGCTGTCCTCACGCCCCGGGACGACCGCGCCGCAGCCGTCCACCACCGTGAAGACGGACGGAACCCGGTACGCACAGTCGCCGGAGCCGTAGCAGCGCTCGGGGTCGACGGAGAGCTTCATTCCCACTCCAGACGCCCTGGGCCCGGGGGCCCGCGGGCGGATCGGAACCGACACCTACGTCCCTTTCCCTGCCCGTCGGGCCCACCACCGAACCGGCGGCGCCTAGTCGGCGGCGAGAGCGAGCCAGTGGGCGACCCGGCGGACGGTCGTCTCGTCGAGCTGGTCCACGACCGCCCGCACGGCCGCCTCGTCGTCCGGGGCGAGGTCGTACAGCCCGGCGCGGTTCAGCGCGGCGAGGAGCACCTGGTGGCGGCGGTCGGTCAGGCGCTCGATGAGCTTGGAGGGCTGAGCGGGGCTCGCGGGGGGCGGCTCGGGCGCGGGGGCGGGGGCGGCCTCCGTGGCGGCGGACGCGTCGATCCGCTGCCAGGCGCCGTCCTTCGGGCCCCACAGGGCCATGACCGGATCCTGGCCGCGGGCCCGCAGGGTCTGGGTCATCTCCCCCATGGCGTACTGCACGGGGACCCGGTACGGCGACTCCGCACCGACCCGCCAGGACGCGGAGGAGGGCTCGTAGAACATCGCGACCCAGCGTGGAGCGCCCGTCGGCTGCGGACTCTGGGGACGTGACGGCACTGGACATCACCCCTTCGGAACGGCAGATCGGACCATAGCTGACGGCTCGTCAGTTCGCCAGGGAGGCCGAGGGGTCGGTCCTCTCAGTTGTTCCAGCTCTCGTCGTACGGGTCTGCGGGCGCCCGTACCGGCTCGGCGGCCGTGACCTCGATGAACGGGATGGGGCCGCCGCCCACCGGGTCGCGGGTCCGCTTCGGGGTGTAGGTGCCGGTGACCTCCAGCCAGGTGTCCGGTTGCAGCACCGGCGGGACGCGCCCGACCAGCCCGACCTTCACCGGCTGGGCGTCGGCGGCACAGCAGTTGAGAGCCATGCGGACCAGGTACGGGGTGCCGGCCCGGTCCAGCGCCACGAACCCCGTGATCCGGACCCTGCGTTCGCGCAGGGTGCGGCCGTCGTCGTACGCCGCCCGGCCGGCGTAGTCGGTGACACCGAGGCGGACGGGGTCGCCGGAAGGCAGCGGGGCGTAGGCGGGGGGCCGTTGCAACGCCGTGCCGGTGCGCATCGCGCTGTACGAGCCGAGGGCGGGCGGGGCGATGAGGATCAGCGCGAGGACCGGCAGGAGCAGCAGCCAGGCGACGCGCGGTTCATGGTGGGGAACGGCCACCGGTCGCCGGCGCTCGTACCAGACCGTCGCCACCGCCGCCGCGACCAGCACCACCCCCGCCACCAGCAGCAACGGCCGTAGCCCCGCCTTGACGTAGCGCAGCGACAGATCCGTGGCCCCGGCGTGCAACAGTGACACGCCGAGCAGGCACAGCACGGCCACCTGCGTGTGCCGGTTCACAGCAGCACCGCCCCGGTCAGCGCGGACACCCCGCCGGCGACGGCGAAGGTCGCCGGTGCGAAGCGGAGGGCGAAGCCGCGGCCGAACGTGCCCGCCTGCATGGCGAACAGCTTCAGATCGACCATCGGCCCGACCACCAGGAACGCCAGCCGCGCCGTCGGCGAGAACTGCGTCAGCGACGCCGCCACGAACGCGTCCGCCTCCGAGCAGATCGACAGCAGCACGGCGAGCACGGCCAGCGCCAGCACCGCCACCACCGGGTTGCCCGCCGCCGCCCGCAGCCACCCCTCGGGCACGACCGCCTTCAGCGTCGCGGCCGCCATCGCGCCGATCACCAGGAACCCACCCGCGTGCATCACGTCGTGCCGCACCGACCCCCAGAACGCCGCTCCCCTGCCCTGCCCCTCGTACGACGGACGCGCCGGCGGGCGCAGCCACTCGGCGCGGCCGAGCCGCTGCCACAGCCACCCCATCGCGCACGCCACGGCCAGACTCGCGACGAACCGGGCCAGCACCATCTCGGGTCTCCCGGGGAAGGCCACCGCCGTCGCGGTCAGCACGATCGGGTTGATCGCGGGCGCGGCGAGCAGGAACGCCAGGGCGGCAGCCGGGGCGACTCCCCGGCGGATCAGCGCCCCCGCCACCGGCACCGACGCGCACTCGCAGCCAGGGACGACCGCTCCGGCCAGTCCCGCCACCGGTACCGCCGCGGCGGTCCGGGCCGGCAGCGCGCGGGCGAAGACGGACGCCGGTACGAACACGGCGACGGCCGCCGACAGCAGCACCCCGAGCACCAGGAACGGCAGTGCCTGCACGACCACCGCGACGAACACCGTTGTCCAGCTCTGCATCACCGGCGCGGACAGCGCGCGGCGGATCGGGGCCTGGGCGAGCAACAGGAGGAGCAGGGTGACGGTGAGGACCAGGGGGGAGCTGAGGTGCCAGCCGTCGTCCCTGCCGGGGGCGGCGGGCGGCGTCGGGGACGGCGGGGACGCCGGGGGCGCCGACCGGGACGGAGACGGGGGTGGTGGCTCAGGGACGGTGACGGCCACGGGTGGGGTCCTCCGTTGCGCGGGGTGGCTCCCCTTCGATACGGCCGATTTGGAACGGGCGTTCAATCCGTTGCTGGAACCATCGGTCTTGTTGAGGCAGTCTTTCCCCTCGTGGCGAGCGTTCCGAATCAAGGCCGGCCGGGCGACGCGCCCGCGCACATGGTGGTGTGCGGCGACGACGGGCTCGCGCACCGGCTCGCGGCCGAACTCAGGGGTGTGTACGAGGAGCAGGTGACCCTCGTCGCGCCGCCCTCCGAACGCCCCGTGCCGCAGCCGGTCGTGGGGCGGGCCCGGGCCGCGTCGGCGGCGCTGCTCGACCGGATGGTGAACGCGGCCGGCCGGGCCGCGGGCAACGGCGCCCTGATGAACGGCGACAGCACGGGCGGCGTGCGGCTGGTGGAGGCCGCCGAGCCGTCCGAGGCCGTGCTCGCCGAAGCGGGCGTGGAGCGGGCGACCGCGCTGGCGCTCGTGTACGACGACGACGAGACGAACATCCGCGCCGCGCTCACCGCACGCCGTCTCAACCCCCGGCTGCGCATCGTCCTGCGCCTCTACAACCGGCGGCTGGGCCAGCACATCGAGGAACTCCTCGACCAGGCGGCCGCGTTGGCGACCGGCGACCCGGACGGGACGGGCACCGGCTTCGACGCCTCCACCACCGTGCTGTCCGACGCCGACACCGCCGCGCCCGCGCTGGCCGCGACCGCCCTCGTCGGCACCAGCAAGGTCGTACAGACCGACGGGCTGCTGCTGCGCGCGGTGGAACGCACACCACCGGCGCCCGGGCAGGTAGCCGATCCGGGGCTGTGCACGCTGGCGCTGCTGTCGGCGACGAGCAGCGACCCGGCGGGCGCCGACGGGTCGGAGAGCAGCGGCGAGCGCGGTCCCCGGCTGCTGCCGGACGAGGAGGAGGTGGCGGCGGCCACCGGGCGCGGCACGGTCGTGCTGGAACAGGTGTCGTACGCCGGCTCGCCCCGGTCCGCCGGGCGCGCGGTCGGTGTCGTCCCGCCTATCTCCTCCCTGTTCTCCCGGCGGCTGCGCTGGTCGCTGGCCGGTCTGGTGGGCGCCGTGGTGGCGCTGGCGATCGCGCTGACCGTGGTCACCGACGACCATCCGCTGCACGCCACCTACCTCACGCTGCTCGACATCCTCGGTATCGACGATCCCGCCACCAACGACTCCCTCGGGCGGCAGATCCTCCAACTCCTCTCCGCCGTGGTCGGGTTACTGCTGCTGCCGGTGCTGCTGGCCGCCGTGCTGGAGGCCCTCGGCACCTTCCGCAGCGCGTCCACGCTGCGCAGGCCGCCGCGTGGGCTCAGTGGGCATGTCGTCCTGCTCGGCCTCGGCAAGATCGGCACGCGGGTGCTGACCCGGCTGCGGGAACTGCACATCCCGGTGGTCTGCGTCGAGGCCGACCCCGAGGCGCGGGGGATGGCGACGGCCCGGCGGCTGCGGGTGCCGGTGGTGCTCGGGGACGTCACGCAGGAGGGCGTCCTGGAGGCCGCGAAGGTCCATCGCGCCCACACGCTGCTCGCGCTGACCAGCGTCGACACGACCAACCTGGAGGCCGTCCTCTACGCCCGGTCCGTCCGGCCCGACCTCCGGGTCGTGCTCCGCCTCTTCGACGACGACTTCGCCGCCGCCGTCTACCGCACGCTGCGCGCCGCGCACCCCCGGGCGCTCACCCGCAGCCGCAGCGTCACGCATCTCGCGGCGCCGTCGTTCGCCGGGGCGATGATGGGGCGGCAGGTGCTGGGGGCGATCCCCGTGGAGCGGCGGGTGCTGCTGTTCGCGGCCGTGCCCGTGCGGGGCATCCGGCAGCTGGAGGGCAAGACGGTGGCCGACGCCTTCCGGGCCGGTTCCTGGCGGGTGCTGGCCCTGGACACGGCGGCCCCGGGAGAGCGCCGCGCCGACCTCGCGGCGAGCCCGGCGCCCGCGGGCCGACAGACGGCCTCGGACCTCCTGTGGGATCTGCCGCCCACCTATGTGCTGCGCGCCGAGGACCGCGTGGTCCTGGCAGCCACCCGCCGCGGCCTCGCGGAACTCCTCGGCCGCAGACGCCGGGAGCGGACGGGGGCGTGAGCGCGGCCGGGAGCCGGCGGGCCCGGACGTGCGGGGCCTTCGTGCCGTTCGCCTCCCGGGCCGTTCGGCTCCCGGTGCCCGCCGGGCGGACGCCGGGGTTGCCGGGCCCGGGAGGCGAAGTGTGGCGGGGGTGCCGTCAGTTCCCCGTGGACGCCTTGAGGTGGCGCTCCGCGAAGTCCAGTTCCAGCCGTACCTGCTTGATGCGCTCGTCGACGACCAGGGAGCCGTGCCCCGCGTCGTAGCGGTAGACCTCGTGGACCGCGTCACGTGCCTGGAGGCGCTTGACGTAGTTCTCGATCTGGCGGATGGGGCAGCGCGGGTCGTTGACGCCGGCGGAGATGTAGACCGGCGCCTTGACCTGGTCGACGTAGGTCAGCGGCGAGGACGCCTCGAAGCGCTCCGGGACCTCCTCCGGGGTGCCGCCGAGCAGCGTGCGGTCCATGGCCTTCAGGGCCTCCATCTCGTCGTGGTACGCGGTGACGTAGTCCGCCACCGGGACCGCGGCGATGCCCATCGTCCACGCGTCGGGCTGGACGCCGAGGCCGAGGAGCGTGAGGTAGCCGCCCCAGGAGCCGCCGGTCAGGATCAGCCGCTCCGGATCCGCCAGCCCCGAGCTGATCGCCCACTCCCGGACCGCCGCGATGTCCTCCAGCTCGATCAGGCCGACCCGGTGCCTCAGGGCGTCCGTCCAGGCCCGCCCGTAGCCCGTCGAACCGCGGTAGTTGACCCGGACGACCGCGTACCCGTGGTCGACCCAGGCCGCCGGGCCCGCCGCGAACGAGTCACTGTCGTGCCAGGTCGGGCCGCCGTGGATGTCGAAGACGGTCGGCAGCGGCCCACTGGCCCCCGCCGGCTTCTGCACAAGTGCGTGGATCCGGCCCCCGGGCCCCTCCACCCACACGTCCTCCACCGGCACCGAGCCGGGCGACTTCATGCCCGGCGGGTCGAGCACCACGCCGCCCGCCGTGGAGCGCACGGACGACGGCTGTGCCGCCGACGACCACAGGTACTCCACGCTGCCGTCCGGCCGGGCCGTCGCCCCCGAGACCGTGCCGGTCGGGGTGGGGACCTTCACCAGCTCGCGCGTGCCCAGGTCGTAGCGGAAGAGCTCGCCGCGCGCCTCGCGGCTGTGCCCGATCAGCAGGCCCGAGCCGTCCGGATACCACTCGGCGCTCACGTCCCCCGGCAGGTCCAGCGCCAGGTCCGTCTCCTCGCCCGTGGCGACGTCCCACACCAGCGGCTCCCAGCGACCGCGCCGCTGGTGCCCGATGAGCAGCCGGGTGTCCCCGTCGACCGGCGCGAAGCCCAGCACCTCAAGGCCCAGCTCGACCGTGCCGCCCTTGGTGTCGTCGAGCTCGGCGACCGGCGTGCCGTCGGGGCGCAGCACGCGCAGCGCGGAGTGCATGGCGTCGCCGTGCTCGGTGTGCTCGACGGCGATCAGCGATCCGTCGCGGGAGAGGTCGCCCACACCCGCCGACTCACGGTGCCGGTAGATCTCCACCGGCGCCTCGCCCACGCGCGCGAGATGGATGGTCGTACCGTCCTCGTCGGTGGACCGTCCCACCACCGCCGTCCGCCCGTCCCGGCCGAGCGCGAGGCCTGCGGGGTAGGACGGGTCGAGGCCCGGGACGGCCAGCTCGTCCTCCCCGCCCGTGAAGGGCTGGCGGCGCCACACGCCGAACTCGTCGCCGTCCTTGTCGTCGAACCACCAGATCCACCCGCCGTCCGGGGAGAGCAGGCCGTCCGTCGTGCCGTTCGGCCGGTTCGTCACCTGGCGCTGCTCACCCGTCGCACGATCCCAGGCGTACAGCTCGTACGTCCCCGTCGCGTTGGACACGAACAGGGAGTGGTCGGGGGCGTCCTCCGCCCAGTCGGGCAGTGACACCCGCGGCGCCCGGAAGCGCTTCTCCCAGTTCGGCATGGCCTCGCGCCGCTCGGGCGAGGGGGACCCGTTGCTCTCAGTCATGACCCCATACTGCCCGCCCCGGCCCGCATCCCGCTCCCGAGGTCCCCAGCCTGTGGATAACTTCGGGACCCCGCGCCCCACGCGGCCCCGCGCCCCCCGTACCTTAGGGGCGTGTACCGGTTTCTGCTGACGCCCCGATGGTGGGGGATCAACCTCTTCGTGCTGCTCGCCATCCCCTTCTGCGTCTTCATGGGGTCCTGGCAGCTGAGCCGGTTCGAGGCACGGATCGAGGATCACCGCAGCGCCGAGGAGCAGGCCGCCTCGGACGGGAAGCAGGCCGCCCGGCCGCTGGACGAGCTGCTGCCCGTCGACAAGGAGACCTCCGGCGACCCGACGACCGTCGAAGGCCGGTACGGGGAGCAGCTGCTCGTGCCGGGCCGGGAGCTGGACGGCGAGCGGGGCTACTACGTGCTGACCCTGCTGCGCACCGACGGCGGCAAGGCCCTGCCCGTGGTGCGGGGCTGGCTGCCCGGTGAGCCCGGCTCGGCCGAGGTGCCCGCACCGCCGCGTGGCGAAGTGACCGTCACCGGCGCGCTCCAGGCCTCGGAGAACCCCGGCGAGAACGGCGTCAGCGCGCGGGCCGGGCTGCCGGCCGGCCAGACCGGGGCGATCAGCGCGGCCTCGCTGGTGAACCTCGTGCCGTACGACCTCTACGACGCGTGGGTCACGCTCGACAAGGGCGACTCCGGGATGAGGGCCGTGCCGGTGAGCGCGGCCCCGGACACCGGGCTCGACCTCAAGGCCTTCCAGAACCTGGGGTACACCGGCGAGTGGTTCGTCTTCGCCGGGTTCGTGGTGTTCATGTGGTTCCGGTTGTTCCGCCGTGAGGTGGAGTTCGTCCGCGACGCCGAGATGGGGCTCCTGGCCGCGGACACTCCCCCGGGCGCTCTCCCCGACTCCGCGCGGGTGACCGCCTCGGACGCCTACGAGACCGACAGCACGCCCGTCCGGTAGACCGTCCCCGCGCACGCGTTGGGCACCGTCGCCGAGACCGTGGGGGACCCGGCCTCCGCCGTGTAGGAGACGACGACGCTGCCGTCCTCCGTGCCGACCTCGGTCATCAGCTGCGTCGACGTGCCCGTGTCGCCGCCCGTGGAGCTGCCCGACGTCGTCCCGGGGTTGTCCGTGGGCGTCGGGTCGGGCGAGGGGCCGCCGGTCTCGCCGCCGTTGTCACCGCCGGGGTCGGTCGGGCAGGTCTCCGAGGGCACCCAGGCGAACCGCACCTCGTAGGCCGAGCCCGGCTCCAGCACCAGCTGCGGGACCTCGAGCGCCGGGTCGGGCAGGCCGGCCGCCGCGTCGCCCGCCGTGTGCGCGGCGACGCTGATCTTGGTGGCGTCCGCCGCGCCCTGCGCGAGCGGGGTCACCGCGCCGGCGCCGCCGACCGTACACGCGGCGGTGGAGACGTTGGTGATCCGGAACGTGCCGTACACCGCCCCGGCCGAGTCGGCGACCGCGGCGGTCGCGGTGGCCGAGCCGAGCTGGGCCGTCGTGCAGACCGGGGCCGTGACCGCGCTGGTCGCCGACGGGTAGACATCGTCGGTGCTGTCGTCGACGACACCACTGCCCGGGGTGGCGCCGGTGCCCTTGTCGTCCTTCTCGGGGCTGTCCTGGCCCTTGTCCTGGGCCGTGCCCGTGGACCCGCCAGAGGTGCCGCCCGTGCCGTCGGTGCTTCCGCCCTCGCTCGCGCCGCCCTGCGTCTGCGCGCCGTGGCCGGCGATAGAGGGGTTGGCGTCGGGGCCGGTGGAGTTGGAGACGTGCACCAGCGCGGGCACGGCGGTGCACACGAAGAGCGCCGCCGCAGCCATGCCGACGGCGGCCTGCCGCTTGCGCGCCCGGCGTGCGGGCACCGCCCGCCGCAGATGGTCCAGCGTGCCGTCGCGCGGCTCGATCTCCTGCACCGCGTCATGCAGCATCCTGCGCAGTGCCAGCTCGTCCGAGTCGAGCCCTTCGGGGCTCTGGTCGTCGAGGCCGTGGTTCACAGTTCCGTTCCCAGCGTGCGGTTGCTTCGGCTCCTGCTCGTGCGCCTCGGTGGGCTCACGCAAGATATCGGACGAGGAGTCGTCGGACGCCTCACGCGCCCGGCCCCACCGCGCGGACTCCCCCCGCTCACGAGGCTCCCCGGTCATGCCGGCGCCTCCATGGCTATCCGTAGCGCCGCGATGCCACGGGAGCCGTACGCCTTCACCGAGCCCAGCGAGATGCCGAGCGTCTGGGCGACCTGTGCCTCGGTCATGTCCGCGAAGTAGCGCAGGACCAGAACCTCGCGCTGCCGGCGCTGCAGCCCCTTCATCGCCTTGATGAGGGAGTCCCGCTCCAGCTGGTCGTACGCCCCCTCCTCGGCGCTCGCCATGTCCGGCATCGGCTTGGAGAGCAGCTTGAGGCCGAGGATGCGGCGGCGCAGCGCGGAGCGCGAGAGGTTGACGACCGTCTGGCGCAGATAGGCGAGGGTCTTCTCGGGGTCCCGGACGCGCTTGCGGGCGGAGTGGACGCGGATGAAGGCCTCCTGGACCACGTCCTCGCAGGAGGCCGTGTCGTCGAGGAGGAGCGCGGCGAGACCGAGCAGCGACCGGTAGTGCGTGCGGTAGGTCTCGGTGAGGTGGTCGACGGTGGTGCCGGCCGCCGCTGCGTCCTCGGCACCGTCACGCTGACCGGGGATGCGGGCGGGCCGCGCTGCGGGCATGGGCGCGATCACCGGCATGCCGCCGGCCGTGCCGGGCATGCGGGTGCGTGCGGGCCGCCGGGGCGGCCGTAGGGCCGCGCCGCCGGCCACCGCGGGGAAGTCGAGTACCTCTGCCACGCCAGTTGGACACGTTCACCCCCGTCAGGGTTGTACGTGCCGGACGTCACTCTTGTTCTCGCGTCAGGCAGCACGACTGACGGTGCCCCATATGCCCTCATGAGTCCCGCTCTTCCCCTATGTCCCATACGAGCGAGCGTCCCCACGCCCACTCATCGGCGTCCCCACGCCTCGGATCAAACGCGTCCCACAGCCCAGGAAGGGCGACGGCATAGACGCTCCCCGGCCCCCGCACGGTTGCGGAGGCCGGGGAGGAAAATCCTTACGTTGATCCTACAAATAGATCAGGACATCGCCAGGGGCAATTTTCCCTCACGTCATCTCGGCGGCCACCAGCTCCGCGATCTGAGCGGTGTTCAGCGCGGCACCCTTGCGCAGGTTGTCCCCGCACACGAAGAGCTCCAGAGCGGTCGGGTCGTCCAGCGCCCGCCGCACCCGCCCGACCCACGTCGGATCGGTGCCCACCACGTCGGCGGGGGTCGGGAACTCGCCGGCCGCCGGATCGTCGCAGAGCACCACACCCGGCGCGGTGGCGAGGATCTCCCGCGCCCGGTCCACCGTCACCTCGTCCTCGAAGCGGGCGTGCACGGTCAGCGAGTGCACGGTCACCACCGGCACCCGGACACAGGTCACGGCGACGGGCAGCTTCGGCAGGCCGAGGATCTTGCGGGACTCGTCCCGCACCTTCATCTCCTCCGACGACCAGCCGTCCTCCCGCACGGACCCGGCCCACGGCACGACGTTCAGCGCGACCGGCTCCGGGAAGGGTCCGGTGTTGTCCCCCACGGCCCGCCGTACGTCGCCCGGGCTCGTCCCCAGCTCCGTACCGGCCACCAGGGCCAGCTGCTGCCGCAGCGTCTCGACGCCCGCCCGCCCGGCGCCGCTCACCGCCTGGTACGACGAGACCACGAGCTCGCGCAGGCCGAACTCGGCGTGCAGCGCGCCCAGAGCGACGATCATGGACAGCGTGGTGCAGTTCGGGTTGGCGAGGATGCCGCGCGGCCGGGCCCGCACCGTGTGCGGGTTGACCTCCGGCACGACCAGCGGCACGTCCGGGTCCATCCGGAAGGCGGCGGAGTTGTCCACGACCACCACGCCCTTGGCCGCGGCGATCGGCGCCCAGTGCGCGGCGACCTCGTCGGGGACGTCGAACACGGCGATGTCGACCCCGTCGAAGACCGCCTCGGACAGGGCCACCACCTCGACCTCCTCACCCCGCACGGCCAGCTTGCGGCCTGCCGAGCGCGGCGAGGCGACGAGACGGATCTCGCCCCAGATGTCCGCGTGCTGGGACAGGATCTGGAGCATGACCGTGCCGACGGCTCCGGTCGCCCCCACGACCGCGAGCGTCGGTCGTCCGGTCATCGGCCTGTGCCCCCATAGACCACGGCCTCGTCGCTGTCGGAGTCGAGTCCGAAAGCGGTGTGCACGGCGCGCACGGCCTCGGCCACGTCGTCGGCGCGGGTGACGACCGAGATACGGATCTCGGAGGTCGAGATCAGCTCGATGTTGACCCCGGCGTCGCTGAGCGCCTCGAAGAAGGCGGCCGTGACGCCCGGGTTGGTCTTCATCCCCGCGCCCACGAGCGAGATCTTGCCGATCTGGTCGTCGTAGCGCAGCGAGTCGAAGCCGATGCCCGGCTTGTTCTTCTCCAGCGCGTCGATGGCCTTGCGGCCCTCGGTCTTCGGCAGCGTGAACGAGATGTCCGTGAGCCCGGTGGAGGCGGCGGACACGTTCTGCACGACCATGTCGATGTTGATCTCGGCATCGGCGATCGTGCGGAAGATCGCGGCGGCCTCGCCCGGCTTGTCCGGCACGCCGACGACCGTGACCTTGGCCTCGGAGGTGTCGTGCGCGACACCGGAGATGATGGCCTGCTCCACGTGCTCTTCCCCTTGCTCGATCGGCTCGCTGCTGACCCACGTGCCCTGCAGCCCGCTGAAGCTGGAGCGGACGTGGATCGGGATGTTGTAGCGGCGCGCGTACTCCACGCAGCGGTGGAGCAGCACCTTCGACCCGGACGCCGCCAGTTCGAGCATGTCCTCGAAGGAGATCCAGTCGATCTTCCGGGCCTTCTTCACCACCCGCGGGTCGGCGGTGAACACACCGTCGACGTCCGTGTAGATCTCGCAGACCTCGGCGTCCAGCGCGGCGGCCAGCGCGACCGCAGTGGTGTCGGAGCCGCCGCGGCCCAGCGTGGTGATGTCCTTGGTGTCCTGGCTGACGCCCTGGAAACCGGCCACGATGGCGATGTTGCCCTCGTTCAGCGAGTCCCGGATCCGGCCCGGTGTGACATCGATGATCCGGGCTTTGTTGTGGACCGAGTCGGTGATGACACCTGCCTGGCTTCCGGTGAAGGACTGGGCCGAGTGGCCCAGGTTTTTGATCGCCATGGCCAGCAGGGCCATGGAGATCCGCTCTCCGGCCGTCAGCAGCATGTCGAGCTCGCGGCCGGCAGGAATCGGGGATACCTGCTCGGCGAGATCGATCAGCTCGTCCGTCGTGTCGCCCATCGCGGAAACCACGGCCACCACCTGGTGGCCGTTCTTCTTGGCTTCCACGATCCGCTTGGCGACGCGCTTGATGCCCTCGGCATCGGCTACGGAGGAGCCTCCGTACTTCTGCACGACAAGGCCCACGTGCGCTCCTCGCTCAGTCCGTCGTATTTTCCGCAGTCCACAGATACGCACATGCACTGCGGTCGGCTCAGTCTAACGAGCGGCCGAAAATCACCTTCGCGATATCGCATGGTGAGATCTCCGCCGCCCGCTCCGGAGAGGCACATGCCCGCAAGGGCCCGAGGCCACTCGGAAAAGTGCCCCGCATCACAAAGAACACGCGTATCGGAGGCCGTGAATTGACTTTCCAGCGTCGCGCGCTACTTCACCCGCACGCCCAGCGGTGCCGCGATCTCCTGCTGCATGACCTTGCCGGCCTCGATCTCCAGGGTGTCGTCGCCCATGCCCTGGTCGGTGTCCAGGCCGTCCAGCTCCGCCAGCGGCTGGTCGAGGCGGACGTGGATGAGGACGGACTGGAGGGCGCGCAGCGTGGCCGACGCCGTGGGGCCCCAGTTGGAGAAGTAGGAGAACTGCCACCACCACAGGGCCTCGGTGGTGCGGCCGGCGCGGTAGTGGGCCATGCCGTGGCGGAGGTCGGTGATGATGTCGGCCAGGTCGTCGGAGACGCGGGCCGGGACGGGGGCCTCGCGCGGCTCGTAGGGGTCGAACACCTCGGAGTAGACGTCGATCGGCTCCAGCAACCGGGCGAGGTTCTCCCGGAGTTCGTCCACGTCGGGCTCGGGGCCGGAGTCGGGCTCGTAACGCTCGTCCGGGACGATGTCCTCGTGGGCGCCCAAACGGCCGCCTGCCAGCAGGAGCTGGGAGACCTCCAGCAGGAGGAAGGGCACGGCCGAGGCCGGCTCGTCGCCCCTTGCCACCTCGGCGACGGCTACCAGAAAGCTCTCTACCTGGTCCGCGATCTGGACCGCGAAGTCGTCCGGGTCCCGGGTCGTGGAGTGCAGCGTGGCGTCAGACATCTAGGAGTCGTCTCCCCTCGAAGGCGCGGCCGAGGGTCACCTCGTCCGCGTATTCCAGGTCGCCGCCCACTGGGAGGCCGCTGGCCAGGCGGGTGACCTTCAGGCCCATGGGCTTGATCATGCGGGCGAGGTACGTCGCCGTGGCCTCGCCTTCGAGATTGGGGTCCGTGGCCAGGATCAGCTCGGTGACCGTGCCGTCGGCCAGACGGGCCAGCAGTTCTCGTATCCGCAAGTCGTCCGGGCCGACGCCCTCGATGGGGCTGATGGCACCGCCGAGCACGTGGTACCGGCCGCGGAACTCACGCGTGCGCTCGATGGCGACGACGTCCTTGGGCTCCTCGACCACACAGATCACCGCCAGGTCGCGACGGCTGTCACGGCAGATCCCGCACAGCTCCTCCTGCGCGACGTTGCCACAGATGGCGCAGAAGCGGACCTTCGCCTTGACCTCCAGAAGGGCGTGCGCGAGCCGGCGGACGTCCGTCGGCTCGGCCTGCAGCACGTGGAAGGCGATCCGCTGGGCGCTCTTGGGACCGACGCCGGGAAGCCGCCCCAGTTCGTCGATGAGGTCCTGGACCACGCCTTCGTACAACGGACTGCCGCCCTTCCTCAGTGTTGTTGGTACGTACGGTAGTTTCCCGCGGCCCGTCTTAGAAGGGCAGTCCGGGAATGCCACCGCCGCCGAGACCCTGGGCCAGCGGGCCCAGCTTCTGCTGCTGGAGGGTCTGCGCGTTCTCGTTGGCCGCGTGCACGGCCGCCACGATCAGGTCGGCGAGGGTCTCGGTGTCCTCCGGGTCCACCGCCTTCGGGTCGATCCGCAGGGCGCGCAGCTCCCCCGCGCCGGTCACCGTGGCCTGCACCAGACCGCCGCCCGCCTGGCCGTCGACCTCGGTCTGCGCCAGTTCCTCCTGCGCCTTCGCCAGGTCCTGCTGCATCTTCTGGGCCTGCTGCAGCAGCTGCTGCATGTTGGGCTGGCCACCACCGGGGATCACGATCAGCTCCTCCTCCAGGGCTCACGATCACGGGATTTTCCCGCTCAGCACGAGCCTACGTGGTCCACGCGGCCGTCGCCCCAGCACTCTTTCGAGTGAGAGGACTGCATTTCCTATACCTGATCAAGGCCCACTTCCGGGCGGAAAACAGGGGAAGCAGGCCCTTCGCCACCCATTGGGCGGTAGGAAGGGTCACGGCGCATCGGCGTCACCATCAGGCGGGACGTCGTGACGACGGGTGCGCCGTAACGATGTGTCACGCACCGTGATCAGTTGTGGTCGATAGGGAGTGCCGGGTGGGTCAGCCGGAGATGCAGCCCGAGGGTCCGCCTCAGGACGGGCGGGGCGAGGGTGCGGCCGGGCTGCGGCCGGGCGATCTGGCCGGGCGGTCGTTTCCGCTCGGGGACTGGGCGGAGCCCGCCCTGCGCCTGGACGAGCTGTACCGGTGGGTGGAGCGGGGGGCGCTGGACACGGCGGCCTGGTATCTCGCCGACCGGGTGTGGAAGCGGCGGCAGGCCCGGGTGCTGCGGTGCGGAGCGGCGGTGGGGGCCGTGACCGCGGCCGCGCTGCCGTTCCTCGACCTGACCGGCGTGGTGGGCGGGGTGGCGCCCTGGGGGTATCTGGCGCTGCTGCTCGGGGTGTCCTGCGTGGCGGTGGACCGGTACTTCGGGGTGACGTCCGGGTGGATGAGGGACGTGGCGACCGCGCAGGCCGTGCAGCGCAGGTTGCAGGCGTTGCAGTTCGACTGGGCGGCGGAGAGCGTGCGGGAGGTGCTGGGGCCCACCGAGGGGACGGCCGGGGAGGCGGCCGAGCGGTGCCTGGGGGTGCTGCGGAGGTTCTCGGAGGACGTCACCGAGCTGGTGCGTACGGAGACGGCGGACTGGATGGGCGAGTTCCGGTCCGGGCCGGCGCTCGGCATCCAGTCCGCGCTGGCCTCGGGAGGCCGGCCTGAGGGCACGGGCGGGCAGGGCAGGTTCCCGTTGCCCCCGGGAGCGGCGGCCCGCCCCAACATGCCCCGGCAGCGGCCGCCCGAGCCGCGCTGACCTGCGCGCGGGCGCCCTGCCGCGGCACCCGTGAGGGCGTCAGCCGCACAGGCCCGGGTCGCGCAGGCACGGCAGGTGCCCCTTGTTCCGGATGACGTTCTGGCTGGTGGACTCGTCGACGTAGGCGAGGAAGCTGGCGGCGAGGGAGCCGGGCTGGGGCGTGCCGTAGGTATAGGCGTACTCGACGTCCTTGTACGGGTAACGGCTGCCGCCCAGCTCGATCTGCCGGTCGTCGGGCCGGTCGCCGCCCAGGGGCACCCTGTTCACGTCGTGGCCCCGCTCCCTGGCGAGGCTGAGTTCGCTGTAGCCGATGGCGCCGGGCTGTTCCACGACCTTGTCCAGCACGGCGCGGGTCGAGCCGAGTTCGCAGCGCGTGACGGTGTCACCGGCCGACGCGGACGGCCGGCAGTCCAGTGACGTGCTCGGCGCCTGTTCCCAGCCGCGCAGCACCCGGTCCTGGAAGATCTGCCGCGTGCCCGACTCGTCCCCCCGGCTGACCAGGACGATCGGCAGGTCCGCGATCTCCTGGACACCGGGGACGACCTGCCCCCAGCGCTGGTACCGGCCCGCGTAGATGTCCCGCACCTCGTCCAGGGACAGTCCGTGCGGGCCGAGTTCGACGTCCTTGTGGACGACGAGGGTGAAGACGGAGAGCGCGATGGGCTCTCCCGTCAGGTCCCAGCGTTCGCCCATCGGGCCGTCCGAGAAGGCGATCATCGACCGGGCGGCGTTCTTCGAATGCCCGCCCAGCTCGGCGAGTGCGGCGACGCCGTCCTCGCTGCCGCGCGCCTCGACCGCGATGTCGGCGCCCTCGCACTTGTTCTCGTACTGCTCGGCGAGCGTGCTGACGACGGGCTCGAAGGCGGTCGAGCCCGTCACCCGCAGCTCGCCCTGCTCGCACTCGATCGGGTTGCCGTCGCGCAGCACGATGATGCCGGCGAGGAGGATCAGGGCGAGGGTGAGCGCGGCGCTGAGCAGCCGGGCCGGGGGGCTGAACGTGCGCTGCTTCTCGTCGGGCTTGGGGGCGCTGTTGCGGTGGACCTTTCCGTCCCGGAGGCCCCCGATCAGCCTGACCTCCCCTTCCGCCGGCCCGCCGGAGAGCAGCACGAGCAGCTTGAAGTGGTCGCCCGGGTTGAGCGGGACGCGGGGGATGGTCACGGTGCTGCCGACGTGCTCGAAGCCGTTGGCGTTCGTGAAGTGGCTGTTGATGTGGTCGATGCCGGACGGCTGGGTGACCGCGACGGCCTGGACCGTGCGTCCCGTGAAGTCGGCGGTCAGGCCGTGGACCTCGGACGAGGTGTAGTCGTTGTCGGCGACGCTCTGGGAGCCGTCGTTCTCGATGCGCAGCAGGACCAGCGAGGCGTCGGCCATGTTGGGTACGTCGAAGTCGCCGAGGCGGGGGTTGGACGAGCCGTCGCCTATGGGGCTGTCCATCTGCACGCGGTAGCCGATCAGCTTGCGGCGTGGCACGCGGCGGTCGTAGAGGAACATCACGATCGGCACGAAGAGACCGAGGACGGACGTGCCGATGGCGATGACGTTCTCGATGTTCAGCCACTCCACTGGTGGTCCCCCGCCACTCCCAGAGCTCAGATGGTGGGGTCACCGTACGTCTGTCCGAACCGCCCGTCAGGGCCCTCCCGTCAATGTTCGCCGGGCGTTCAACTTCCTCACGGAACCCGTGACTTCTACCGTCTCCCGGCACCCGTCACGGGCGCCGGTACGTCAGTTCCTCCCCGGTGGTCCCGTTCACGCGCTGGAGGCTGCCGTCCGGCTGAAGGGTGATCTCGGTGGCCGCGCCCGGTGTGCAGGCGGTCGGCGGTTCGCCGACCGTCACCGTGGACGGGCCGACCCGCACCGGACCGTCCGTGCCAGGCTGCTCCGCCAACTCCGCCTGGAAAACGCAGTGGTAGCTGCCGCCGTCCTCGGCGGGCCCGTCCGCCACGAGGGACAGGACGGTGTCGCCGACCTCGCCCTGCTGGAGGGTGAGCCGCCGGGTGTGCTGCCCGCTCGCGTTGTCGATCGTGGTCGTCCAGGTGCCGAGGTAGCCGGTGGGTATCCCCCCGTCGGCGGGCGGGGACGAGGCCGGTGACGAGGGCTCGGGCGCCGGGGTGGACGCCTCGGGGCCGGCCGTTCCGGGGGAGCTGACGGGCGCGGTGGCGGTCGGGCCGGCCTGCGGGCTCTCGCTGCCGTCCATCAGCGCGTACACCGTCCCGCCGGCGGCGAGCGCGACGACCACGGCCATGGCGACCAGCGCGACGGTGGTGCGGCCGCTTCTGCGCTCCGGGGTGCCGGTGGGCAGCGTGCCGTAGGGAGAGGTGGCACCGGGACCACCGCCGTACGGACCGCCGCCGTAGGGGCCGTTGCCGTAGGAGCCGTTCGTGTGGGGGGCGTCGGCGTAGGGGCCGGCGTGGTGCGGGGCGCCCGCGTACGGGCCGCCGGCCGGCGCGCCGCCGTTCTCGGGGCCGTGCACCGGGACGTACGGCGGTGGCGGCCCCGCGGCCGGTGCGGAGCCGGTGCCCTGGGGCTGCTGGGGCTGCTGGGGCTGCTGGGGCTGCTGGGGATGGCCGTACCCCTGCTGTGGATAGCCGTACGCCGGATGCGGCGGGGCCGGTGGCGCGGTGCTCTGGGCGGCGGCCTGCGTGGGCATCCGGTCCAGCGGCTGCGGCCCCGGATCCTGCGTCACGGCCGCCGGTGCCGCCTCGTCGGCGGCGGACGCGTGCTCGGGTGAGGTGCCCCGGTCGGCGTCGGCGCCCCCGGCCGCCTCCGGGTCCTCCGTGTCCAGCAACCGCACCGCGTGCCGCCCGAGTTGGGCGACCAGCGCGCCCGGCAGCCAGGGGTCCCGGGAGCGCCCGCTGGTGACGGTGTCCTCCGCGCCCGTGCGGCGCAGGATGTCGTCCAGCGAGGGCCGGGCGTCCGGCTCCTTGCGCAGGCAGTGACGTACGAGGTCGGCGAGGCCCTCGGGCACGCCGTCCAGGTCGGGTTCCTCCTGGGCGATGCGGAACATCAGGGCGTGCACCCCGCTGTCGGCGCCGCCGAACGGGAGGTGGCCGGTGGCGGCGTAGGCGAGGACGGAGCCGAGGCAGAACACGTCGCAGGCGGCTGTGATGCGGTCGCCGCGCACCTGCTCGGGCGCCATGAAGCCGGGCGAGCCGACGAGCGCACCGGTCCGGGTCAGTCCGCCGTCCGTCACGGTCTCCATCGCCCGCGCGATCCCGAAGTCGATGACCCTGGGGCCGTCGATGGTGACGAGCACGTTCGACGGCTTGAGGTCCCGGTGCACGATCCCGGCGGCGTGGATGTCCCGCAGCGCGTGCGCGAGCCCGGCCGCCATGATGCGTACCGAACGCTCGGGCAGCGCCCCGTGGTCCCGCCCGACCACCTGTTGCAGGCTCGGACCGGCGACATAGCCGGTGGCCACCCACGGCACGGCCGCCTCGGTGTCGGCGTCGAGCACGGGCGCGGTCCAGTGGCCGCCGACCTGCCGCGCCGCCTGCACCTCCTGCCGGAACCGCGCGCGGAACTCCTCCTGCGCGGCGAGCTCGCCCCGCACCAGCTTGACCGCGACGGTCCGCCCCCGGTCCGAACGCGCCAGATACACCTGCCCCATGCCGCCGGCGCCGAGCCGCGCCAGCAGCCGGTAGGCACCGATCCGCGGTGGATCCCCAGGCCTCAGTCTGTCCACGGCGAACCCCTCCCCCAACCACCCTGTGCGTTGACCGAAGAATAATGCGGCGAAACGGGGAGACGACGCGTCCGCTTTCCACGGTTCCGTGACGGGGGCCGTACCGGGGGTCCGTGACGACGGTTCCCCGGCGGAAGCCGGGCTCCGGTGACGGCGCGCGGCCCTACGGCTCGGCGTCGGCGGCCGGCCTCCCCACCTCGTCGAGCACCCGCGACAGCCGCTCCAGCATCCGTACCGTCGCCTCGAACTCCTCCTCCCCCAGCGCCTGGGCCAGCCGGTCCGCGAACTCCGCGTGCCCGGGGTCGATGCGGCGCACCGCGGCGAAGCCCGCCTCGGTGGGGGCGAGGAGCTTGGCGCGGCGATGCGCCGGGTTGGGGCGGTATTCGGCCAGCCCTCGTTCGACCAGCAGGTCGGCGATGCGCTGGACGCTCTGCCGGGTGATGCCCATGGCCCGGGCGATCCCGGCGACGGGCAGCGGCTCGGGCAGCACCGCGCCCAGCACCTGCCACCAGGCCGCCGTGAGCCCGGCCGGGCTCGCCAGTTCCTCCGCCACCGCGAGGAACTGGCCGTTGAGCCGGAAGACGCCGAGCGCACCCCGGCTGAACAGGTCCTGCCGTCGCCGGCTCACCGCGCGCCCGCCTGTTCGAGGATGGCGTAGGCCTCGGCGTCGGAGTCGTGGAACAGCCGGTACCAGGCGTCCAGCACCTCACCCTCGTACACCCCGAGCAGCCCGAGGATCTCCCGCGCGAAGGCGACCGGCTCGGTCGGTCCGGCGGTGATCAGGCCGCGGTCGGTGACCGCGTCGGCGTCGACGTACCGTTCGCCGCCCCGGTAGCCGGTGGCGGCGAGGTAGAAGGAGATCGCGCTGGTGTGGTCCCGGTCGTCGAGCAGGCCCTCGTGGGCGAGCCCGGCGGTGGCCCCGCAGATCGCGGCGACGGGCACCCTGGCGGCCAGGAACTCGCGGGCCTTGCGGGCGACCGGGGCGAGGACGTCGCCGCCCGCCGCGGTAGCGGCTGATGTCCCGGTCCAGAGGTCGGCGCCCGGGAGGATCAGCAGGGAGCTGTCCTCGGGCCGCAGGCCGTCCAGGGCCAGGTCGGGCCGGACGCACAGGCCGCCGAGGCTGGTGACCGGGTCGGTGGTGACGCCGACGGTGCGGATCCGGTGGCCGGCGCGGGCGAGATACGCCGTCGCGTGGCCGGTCTCCCAGTCGGCGAACGTGTCGTAGACGGCCAGGTGGACGGGCTTGCGGCTGCTGTTCATGACTCCTCCTCGGGTCATGCGGCGAACGCCTTATGACAGGATGCTGTCATTCACGACAGCATCCTGTCAATGAGGTCCGACGGTCACCGTCGACAATCTGTCGCGGATTACGCGAGACCCCATACAGGACGCCGATGTCGCGTCCGCATCCCGGACATTTACCCTCGGCGGCATGACCCCTCAGCCCCATTCCGCCACCGGCGCCGCCGTGAAGGCCGCGGACCGCGCGCACGTGTTCCACTCCTGGTCCGCGCAGGAGCTCATCGACCCGCTCGCCGTCGCCGGTGCGGAAGGGTCGTACTTCTGGGACTACGACGGCAACCGCTACCTCGACTTCACCAGCGGCCTCGTCTACACCAACATCGGCTACCAGCACCCGAAGGTCGTCGCCGCGATCCAGGAACAGGCCGCGACCCTGTCCACCTTCGCGCCCGCCTTCGCCGTCGAGGCCCGCTCCGAGGCCGCCCGCCTGATAGCCGAGCGCACGCCCGGCGACCTCGACAAGATCTTCTTCACCAACGGCGGCGCCGATGCCGTCGAGCACGCGGTGCGGATGGCGCGGCTGCACACCGGCCGGCCGAAGGTCCTCTCGGCGTACCGCTCGTACCACGGCGGCACCCAGCAGGCCGTGAACATCACCGGCGACCCGCGCCGCTGGGCCAACGACAGCGGCACCTCCGGCGTCGTGCGCTTCTGGGCGCCCTTCCTGTACCGCTCCCGCTTCTACGCCGAGACCGAGGAGCAGGAGTGCGCCCGGGCGCTGGAGCACCTGGAGACCACGATCGCCTTCGAGGGCCCGGCGACCGTCGCGGCGATCATCCTGGAGACGATCCCGGGCACCGCGGGGATCATGGTGCCGCCGCCGGGGTATCTGGCGGGTGTCCGCGAGATCTGCGACAAGTACGGCATCGTCTTCGTCCTCGACGAGGTGATGGCGGGCTTCGGACGCACCGGTGAGTGGTTCGCGGCGGACCTGTCCGGCGTCGTGCCGGACCTGATGACCTTCGCCAAGGGCGTGAACTCCGGCTACGTGCCGCTCGGCGGCGTCGCCATCTCCGCGGAGATCGCCGCGACCTTCGGCAAGCGGCCCTACCCGGGCGGTCTGACCTACTCCGGCCATCCCCTCGCCTGCGCCGCCGCCGTCGCGACGATCGACGTCATGGCCGCGGAGGGCGTCGTCGAGAACGCGGCGCGGCTCGGCGCCGACGTCGTCGGTCCGGCGCTGCGGGAGCTGGCGGAGCGGCACCCCTGCGTGGGCGAGGTGCGCGGCACCGGCATGTTCTGGGCCCTGGAGCTGGTGCGGAACAAGGAGACCCGCGAGCCGCTGGTGCCGTACATCGCGGCCGGTGAGGCCAACGCGCCGATGGCCGCGTTCGCGGCGGCGGCGAAGGCGGGCGGGGTGTGGCCGTTCGTGAACATGAACCGGACGCACGTCGTGCCGCCGTGCAACGTGACCGAGGCGGAACTGAAGGAGGGGCTGGCGGCGCTGGACGCGGCCCTGTCGGTGGCCGACGAGCACACCGAGTAAGCGCCTGCCGGGATCCGACCGCGTATGGTGGCGTGCTCGTGGACCCGCACCACGAGCACGCCCCCCGCACGCGACGAGGAGACCGCCCGACCATGCCCGGCAACGGCGCCGTGACCCGCAGCACCCTGCGGCAGCAGATCGCGGACGCGCTACGCGACGAGGTGCTGGCCGGGCGGCTGCAGCCGGGGCAGGAGTTCACGGTCAAGGAGATCGCCGACCAGTACGGGGTCTCCGCGACGCCGGTCCGCGAGGCGCTGGTCGACCTGTCCGCGCAAGGCCTGCTCGACGCGCTCCAGCACCGCGGTTTCCGGGTGCGTGAGTACTCCTTCGCCGACTTCCGCGGGCTGGTCGAGGCGCGGAGTCTGGTCATAGACGGCATGTTCCACGCCCTGGAGCAGGGCCTCGGCGGTCCGCCACGGTTCCAGGATCCCGGCGACCCGTACACGGCGGCCGCGCTCGCGGGCGTGCGGCGGCGCGGTGAGGAGGCGCAGCGCGCCGCGGGCGCCGGGGACCTCACCGTGCTGATCGGCTACGACCTGCGTTTCTGGCGCGAGTTGGGCAGCCTGTTCGGCAACCCCTACCTGGTGGACTTCCTGCACCGGCTGCGCGTGCAGTCCTGGGTGTGCGCGGTGCAGCAGCTGCGCCGGCTCCCCGATCTGCGCGGTCATCTGTGGGCCGGCCACACCGAACTGATCGACGCGCTGTCCCGGCGCGACGTCGACGCCGCGCGCTCCATCGTCGCCGCGCACAACGCGCACGCGCTGGCTCTCGTCGAGCGGCTGGTCAACGGCTGACGTGGGTATGGGACCTGCACACGGGGCCCGCCCCGCAGCACACGGATTACTCTTCTTCGACCAACGTGCCATGCGCTGCCTGTGACGAACCCCGCGCCGCCTGCGTGATGAGGAGCCCTCTTTTGGCCTGTGACCTGTGGCTGGTACCGCTAGTCGACGTGTTGTGCCACACGCCCGACAACCCGTTCGCCGAGGAACTCGCGCAATACAACAAGGTGCTCGCCGAGGCCGGGCTGCCGCCGGTGCCGGTGTACCAGTACATGCCGGGCCTGTCGGGCGAGGTCGCCCCGGTGGCCGGCTTCGACTACGACGCGCTGCACTTCCTGCGCCGCGCGTATCTGCTCCAGGTGTGTGGCCTGGCGGTGGCGCCGGTCGACGACCTGGGCGGCGACTACGAGCAGCTCCTGGAGATGTTCGAGGCCACGGCCCAGCAGTCCCATCTGGTCTGGCACTACGACCACGCGGGTGCGTACGTCCCCGTCGACTTCCCGCATCCGCTGTCGGACGACGAACTCCTCGCGGGCGGCGGCCCGCTGGGCTCCTCGCAGGCGCTGCTGCGCGAGCTGGAGTTCGTGGCACCGTCGATCGGCATCGACCCGGCCAATCCGCCGACGGCGCCCCAACCCCCCTCAGCTCCCACGGAGTTGGAGGAGCCGGCCGTGCCCGCCCCGTACGATCCGAGCCCGTTCGCCCGCGAGCGCCACGTCTGGCTCGGCCTGCACGCGGCGGCGACGCGGAGCCTGGCGCAGGGGTCGATGATCGTCTTCAGCTGAGCGCCCCGGCCCCGCGGCCCCGGTTCACGTCCGCCCGATGACGTTGATCGCGGGCGGCCACAGCACTCCGGCCGCCATCAGCAGGGACGGCCCGAGATGGACAGGGCACACCCGCAGGGGCGCCCGGTGGTGGCGGGAGACCTCGAAGACAGCGGGGTCGGAGCACTCCGACCCCGCCGCGTCGGCGCCCCCTCCGCCGTACGGGCCACGGCACGGCACCATCCCGTGGTTGCTCATACGCCGATTGCACCGCCCCTGACGGCCGCGTGCCCGCCGAACGCACCCGGAGGGCGTAACGGCGGGCACGGACGGAGCGGCGGACCGCACCGGAGGGCGGGTCAGAGGAACGAGTTGATCTCGATCGTCTCGTCCCGGCCCGGACCCACGCCGATCGCGGAGATCGGGGCGCCGGACATCTCCTCCAGCGCCTTGACGTAGGCCTGCGCGTTCGTCGGCAGGTCGGTGAAGGACTTGGCCTTGCTGATGTCCTCCGACCAGCCCGGCAGCATCTCGTAGACCGGCTTCGCGTGGTGGAAGTCGGTCTGCGAGTACGGCAGTTCCTCGACGCGCCTGCCGTCGATCTCGTACGCCACGCAGACCGGGATCTGCTCCCAGCCGGTGAGGACGTCGAGCTTGGTGAGGAAGAAGTCCGTCAGGCCGTTCACGCGGGTCGCGTAGCGGGCGATCACCGCGTCGAACCAGCCGCAGCGGCGGTCCCGGCCCGTGGTCACGCCGCGCTCGCCGCCGATGCGGCGCAGCGCCTCGCCGTCCTCGTCGAAGAGCTCCGTCGGGAACGGACCCGCGCCGACACGGGTCGTGTAGGCCTTGAGGATGCCGATGACCCGGCTGATCTTCGTGGGGCCGACGCCGGCACCCGTGCAGGCACCGCCCGCCGTCGGGTTCGACGACGTCACGAACGGATACGTGCCGTGGTCGATGTCCAGGAGGGTGCCCTGGCCGCCCTCGAACAGGACGACCTTGTCCTCCTCCAGGGCCTGGTTCAGGACCAGGACGGTGTCGGCGACGTACGGCGCGAGCTTGTCCGCGTAACCGAGCAGTTCCTCGACGACCTGGCCGACGGCGATCGCGCGGCGGTTGTAGAGCTTGGTGAGGATCTGGTTCTTGACGTCGAGCGCCGCCTCCACCTTCTGGGTGAGGATCGACTCGTCGTACAGGTCCTGGACCCGGATACCGACGCGGTTGATCTTGTCGGCGTACGTCGGGCCGATGCCACGGCCGGTCGTACCGATCTTGCGCTTTCCGAGGAAGCGTTCCGTCACCTTGTCGACCGTCACGTTGTACGGCGTGATGACGTGCGCGTTACCGCTGATCAGGAGCTTGGACGTGTCGACGCCACGCTCGTTCAGTCCGCTCAGCTCGGAGAGCAGGACAGACGGGTCGACGACGACGCCGTTGCCGATGACCGGCGTGCAGCCGGGGGACAGGATTCCGGAAGGGAGGAGGTGCAGTGCGTACTTCTGGTCGCCGACGACGACCGTGTGGCCGGCGTTGTTGCCGCCCTGGTAACGCACTACGTAGTCGACCGAACCGCCTAGCAGGTCCGTCGCCTTTCCCTTGCCTTCGTCACCCCACTGAGCACCGAGCAGCACAAGTGCGGGCACGCGCGTACACCCCTTCCGGGCGGGGCATGTCCAACGTCAGGGGCGAACGCGGTGGGTCGTGCCGCCGCGTGCCCCGCGGCCGTCGTTGGCCGCGACCGTCGGACCGGATGCCCCGGAATAGACGAAGCCCCTGGCGCAATAGCGCAAGGGGCTCTTGCACAAAGATGCTACCCGAGGAAGCGAGGCATGACCGAGGTGGCGACTTCTCCGACGTCCGATCAGCTGCTGGTGATCATCGATCCGGTCGCTCGGAGGACGGACGGGGAGTCCGTCCGCATCGCGAAAGACGTGCTCAGCGCGGGTGCGTCCACCAAGGTGTGCCTGCCGGACGGACCGGAGGAGTTCGCCCGGATCCTGGCCCGCAGGGGGTCACGGCGGCCGGTGGTGATCGGCGACGACCGCGCCCTGGTGCGCACGGTGGCCCTGTTGCACCGGCAGCGGGAGCTGGCCGGAAGTGTGCTGTCGCTCGTCCCCGTGGGCCCCGCTCTGGGTCTCGCCACGGCACTGGGGGTGCCGGTGAGCACGGTGTCGGCGGCGCGGGCCGTGCTGGAGGGGGCCGAACGGCGCCTGGACCTGCTCGTCGACGACAGCGACGGGGTGGTGCTGGGGGCGCTGCGGATCCCGCCGGTGCCGCTGAGCGAGGGCGGCGCGGTCTCTGCGCGGGCGCCCTGGCTGCGGACCTGTCAGTCCCTGGTACGCACCCTGGTGGCGGCCCGTCCGGTGCGGCCGCCGTCGGCGCCCGCGCCCGGGCCGGCGCGGCTGCGGATCGAGGTCGACGGGGTGACGCTGATCGATCTGGACCAGCCGGTCGAGGCCGTCTCCGTGGCCCCGGACGGCTCCGGCGCCGCGGAGATCGAGGTACGCCCGCTGTCACTGGGCGCGGAGGCCACGCCCCTGCGGGCGGAGGGAAGGACGGTGACCGTCTCGGGGGCGGACTTCCGCTACCGCTCGGACGCGGGCGTGAGCGGCCCGGTACGGACCCGGACGTGGCGGGTGCGGGAGGGGGCCTGGGGGTTGACGTTGCCTGGGCGGTGAGGGGTGCCGTGGACGTGCCGCCGTCGCGCGGGGTGCCCCGGACGTGCCGTTGTCGCGAAAGGTTGCCCCGGACATGCCGTCGGCGCGAGGGGTGTGGACGGGAGTCGGCGTCGTGGGGTCAGCCGCGGCCGAAGAGCTGCTCGCGGTGCGCGCGCCAGCGTTCCATCAGCGCGTCCAGCTCCCCGGCGAGGTATTCGAAGAAGGCGAGGGTCTCCGCGAGCCGGCGGCCCGCCGGGGTGTCGGGGCCGAGGGTGTCGACGCCGTCGCGCAGGGCGTCCTCCCAGCGTTTGAGCACGGCCTCGCGGTTGGTGAGGGCCTCGTACCACTGGTCGCCGTGCACCCGGTACCGCTCCCGGCGCGAACCGGGCTCGCGCTCCCGCGAGACCATGTGGACCTGGGCCAGATAACGCACCGCGCCGGAGACCGCGGCGGGTGAGATCTGCAGCTGTTCGCCGAGTTCGGCGGAGGTCAGGGCCCCGGCGTCGGCGGCGAGCAGGGCGGCGAAGACGCGGGCGGGCATCCTCGGCATGCCGGCCTCCACGAGCTGGGCCGCGAAGTGCTCGACGAAACGGGAGACGGTCTCGCGGTCCCGCGCGCTCGCGCCGTCGGCGGCACCCGGTCCGTTCGCGCCCGCCCGCACGTGCGCGCCCTCGCTCCGTTCCGTCATCGCTTCATCATCTCCCCTGCTCAGCGCCCACCCTCGAGTGTACCGACGATTTACACGCTTCCTTAACTTCACAAATTTCTGAAGTAAGCGTACGTTCTGAATCATGACCAAGGCAATCACCGTCTCCGGCCTGCACAAGTCGTTCGGCCGGACCCATGCGCTCGACGGCCTCGACCTGGACGTCGAGTCCGGTGAGGTACACGGCTTCCTCGGCCCGAACGGCGCCGGCAAGTCCACCACCATCCGCGTCCTGCTCGGCCTGCTGCGCGCCGACTCCGGCGCCGCCCAGCTGCTCGGCCGTGACCCGTGGGCGGACGCCGTCGAACTGCACCGCCGCATCGCGTACGTCCCCGGCGACGTGACCCTGTGGCGCAACCTCTCCGGCGGCGAGGTCATCGACCTGTACGGCCGCCTGCGCGGGGGCCTCGACAAGCGGCGCCGCGCGGAACTGGTCGAGCGGTTCGAACTCGACCCGACCAAGAAGGGCCGCACGTACTCCAAGGGCAACCGGCAGAAGGTCGCCCTCGTCGCCGCCTTCGCCTCGGACGTCGACCTGCTGATCCTGGACGAACCGACCTCAGGCCTGGACCCGCTGATGGAGGAGGTCTTCCAGCGGTGCGTCGCCGAGGAGCGGGAGCGCGGCCGGACCATCCTGCTGTCCTCCCACATCCTCAGCGAGGTCGAGGAGCTGTGCGACCGGGTCAGCATCATCCGCAAGGGCCGCACGGTGGAGACGGGTTCCCTCGCCGACCTGCGCCATCTGACCCGCACCAGCGTGACCGCCGACCTGACCGGGCCCCCGGACGGGTTGTCGCACCTGCCCGGCGTGCACGGCCTCGACGTCCAGGGCCACCGCGTCCGCCTCCAGGTCGACACCGACAACCTGAACGACGTCCTCCGGTCCCTCAGCGGCTCCGGCGTGCGGTCCCTGACCTCGACGCCGCCCACCCTCGAGGAGCTGTTCCTGCGGCACTACCAGGAAGAGACCGGCCGGACGGGCGAGCTCGGCGAGGTGGCCGCGCGATGACCGCCACGACGTTCGCGGTACGGGGCACCGGATCCCGTCAACTCGCGGGCACCGGCACCCTGCTGCGCTTCGCGCTGCGCCGTGACCGGGCCATGGTCCCGATCTGGGTCGGCGTGAACGCCCTGATGGTGCTGTCCATGCCGAACACCCTCAAGGGCTTGTACGGCACCGCCGCCGAACGCGCCGACCTGGTCGGCCAGATGGCGACCAACGCCTCGCTGCGTGCCATGACCGGCCCGGTCTTCGGCGACTCCCTCGGCGCACTGACCGCGTGGCGCGTCGGCGTGTACGCGGGTGCGCTCGCGGCGGTGATGAGCCTGCTGATCGTCGTACGGCACACGCGGGACGAGGAGGAGAGCGGCCGGCAGGAGATGATCTCGGCCGGGATGGTCGGCCGCCGGGCCCCGCTGACGGCCGCGCTCCTGACGGCGGCGGTGGCCGACGCCGTGCTGGCGCTGGTGATCGCCGGCGGCCTGGCCGGTCAGGGCGCCGGCGGGGCGCTGGCCCTCGGCCTCGCGATCGCGGGCGTCGGCATGGTCTTCGCGACGATGGCGGCGATCGTCGCCCAGTTCACGGAGAGCGCCCGGCTGGCCCGCGGGCTGACGGCAGGCCTGCTCGGCGCGGCCTTCGTGCTGCGCGCGGCGGGCGACTCGGCGACGGACGACGGGTCCTCGGTGCTGACCTGGGTGTCGCCGATCGGCTGGCTGGAGAACCTGCGGCCGTTCGCTGCCGAACGGTGGTGGGTGCTGCTGTTGTTCGCCGGGGCGGTGGTCGCGCAGGGCACGGTGGCCTACGGGCTCGCCGGGCGGCGGGACGTCGGCATGAGCTTCCTGCCCAGCCGACCGGGGCCCGCGCAGGGGCGGCTGGGCACGGCCGGGGCGCTGGCCTGGCGGTTGCAGCGGGGCAGCGTGCTCGGCTGGAGCATCGGCTTCCTCCTCGCCGGGGTGGTGTACGGCGGGATGACCGAGGGCGCGGCCGACCTGGTCGGCGACAACGACAACGCCCGCGAGATCTTCCAGCGGATGGGCGGCCAGTCCGGCCTGACGGACGCGTTCCTCGCGGCGATGGTGGGGATGCTCGGCCTGGTCGCCGCGCTCCACATCGTGGCGTCGGTACTACGGCTGCACGGTGAGGAGACATCGGGCCGGGCGGAACCGGTGCTGGCGAACGCGGTGGGGCGCCTGCGCTGGGCGGCGGGCCATCTGGCGATCGCGTTCGGCGGCTCGGTCCTGCTCATGCTCCTGGCCGGCCTGGGCCTCGCGGCCGGCTACGGCAGGGACTTCGGCCCCGTCCTGGCCGCCTGCCTGGTGCAGCTCCCGGCGATCTGGGTGATCGGCGGCGTGGCGGTGCTCCTGCACGGGGCGTCGCCGCGGCTGGCGACGGCGGCGTGGGGGGTTGCCGGGGCGGTCCTGCTGATCGGCTGGATCGGGCCCGCGCTGGACGTTCCGCAGGCGGTCCTGGACGTGTCGCCGTTCGGGCACCTGCCGAAGCTGCCGGGCGGGGAGATGCAGTGGACGCCGGTCCTGCTCCTCACCGGCCTCGCGGTGGCGCTGGTGGCGGCGGGACTGGCGGGGTTGCGGCGGCGGGACGTGCTCAGCAGTTGACGGGGTGCGTCAGTCGACGGGTTGCTTGAGCCGAAGCACTGCGTCGAAGGGCACCGTGCGGCTGTCCCGGTATCCGACGCCCGCTCAGCCGAACGGTGATCAGTTCAGCTCCACGCTCAAGCCTTGCAGGCCCCGGATCACGAAGTTCGGCTTGCGCTCGGGCTCCGTCGCGAGGCTCAGGTTCGGGGCCAGTTCCAGCAACGCCCGCATCGACGCCGCCAGTTCGACGCGGGCCAGGGGGGCGCCTATGCAGTAGTGGATGCCGGCGCTGAAGGAGATGTGGGGGTTCTCCCGGCGGGTGAGGTCCAGGCGTTCCGGCGCGGTGAAGACCTGGCCGTCGTGGTTCGCGGAGCCGAAGAGCATCGCCATCTCCGCGCCCCGCGGGATCGTGGTGCCGTCGATCTCGAGGTCGTCCAGGACCCAGCGTTCGAAGAGCTGGAGCGGGGTGTCGTAGCGCATCAGCTCCTCGACGGCGGAGGGGACGAGGGAGTGGTCGGCGCGCAGGGCCGCCAGCTGGTCCGGGTTGCGGAACAGCGCCCACCAGCCGTTGACCGTGGCGTTCACCGTCGCCTCGTGGCCGGCGTTCAGCAGCAGCACCGCCGTCGAGATCATCTCCTGCTCGGTCAGCCGGTCACCCTCGTCGTGCGCCGCGATCAGGCCGGAGATCAGGTCCTCGCCGGGCTCCTCGCGACGCCGGGCGATCAACTCCCTCAGGTACTCCGAGAATTCGACCGACGCCCGCACCGCCCGCGCCGCCGTCTCCTGCGACGGGCTCAGCTCGTACATCCCGCAGATGTCCGCCGACCAGGGCCGCAGCGGGGCCCGGTCCGCCTCGGGGATGCCGAGCATCTCGGCGATCACCGCGACCGGCAGCGGCTCCGCCACGTCCGTCAGCAGGTCACCGCCGCCCGCCTCGGCCAGAGCCGCGACGAGGTCACCGGCCAGCTTGTCCACGTACGGCTTCAGCCGCTCCACCGTGCGCGGGGTGAACGCCTTCGACACCAGGCGCCGGATCCGCGTGTGGTCCGGCGGCTCCAGGTCCAGCATCCCGTGGTCGTTCAGCGTGTGGAACGGCTCGTGCTCCGGCGCGGGCGCGGTGCGCCCGAAGTCCTCGTGCGTGAACCGGTGCCGGTAGCTCCGGCCGAGGCGCCGGTCGCGCAGCAGCGCCGAGACGTCCGCGTGGTGCGGGACCAGCCACTGGTCCGTGCGCTCGAAGTACAGCACCCGGCCACGAGCCCGCAGCTCCGCGTAGGCGGGGTACGGGTCGGCCAGGAACGCCGGGTCCCATGGATCGAAGGCGAGATCGGAAGCAGCTGCCATGAACGGACGCTAGCCCGGAAGCATACTCACTGACCAGGGTGGTCCGACGACGTGACGCACGGCATGCCACCGGTCGCCGACCGGCATCCGCGTGCCGCCGTCCCGCCGCCTCTCAGCCCGGCGTCACCAGCCGTGCCTCGTAGGCGAACACCGCCGCCTGCGTACGGTCCCGCAGGCCCAGCTTCACCAGGACACGGCTGACGTGGGTCTTGATCGTCGACTCGGCCACGACCAGCCGCCCGGCTATCTCCGAGTTCGACAGGCCCTGGGCGATCAGCACCAGCACCTCCGTCTCCCGCTCGGTCAGATCCCCGTACGCCGCCTGCGCGGTGGCCGGGATGCCCGGGGCGTCGGACAGCTTCGAGAACTCCTTGATCAGCCGCCTGGTGACCGACGGGGCCAGCAGGGCCTCGCCGGAGGCCACCACCCGCACCCCGTCGGCGAGCTGCCGTGCCGAGGCGTCCTTGAGCAGGAAGCCGGAGGCTCCGGCCCGCAGCGCCTGGTACACGTACTCGTCGAGATCGAACGTCGTCAGCACCAACACCTTCGCCGTGCCGTCCGCCGCGATGATCTCCCGCGTCGCCTCGATGCCGTTCAGCTCGGGCATCCGGATGTCCATCAGCACGACGTCCGGCGAGAGCTCGCGGACCTTCTCGACCGCCTCCCGGCCGTTGACCGCCTCACCGACGACCTCGATGTCCGGCATCGCGTTCAGCAGGACCGAGAAGCCCTCGCGCACCATCATCTGGTCGTCCGCGACCAGCACGCGGATGGTCATGCCTCACCTTCGCTCACCGTGGCCACCGGCAGGAACACCGTCACCTCGTAGCCCTCCTCGTCCGTGCGGCCCGCCGTCATCTCGCCGTTCAGCATGGTGACGCGCTCGCGCATCCCCGTGATGCCGTGTCCCGCGCCGGGTGAGGGCTTGACCAGGGCCGGCGCCGGTGGCGGGCCGTTGACTATCCGCAGGCCCAGTCCGCCGAGGACATAGCCGATCTCCACCTGGGCGCTCGCCCCGGGTGCATGCCGCAGGGTGTTGCTCAGCGCCTCCTGGACTATGCGGTAGGCCGAGAGTTCCACACCCTGTGGAAGCTCGCGCACCGCCCCGGTCACCGTCTTGTCGACGGTCAGACCCGCGTCCCGCACGTTGGCTAGGAGCGCGTCCAGGTCGGCGAGGGTGGGCTGCGGGGCCTCGGGCGCCTCGTAGTCCTCGGCGCGCACGACCCCCAGGACGCGGCGGAGCTCGGTCAGCGCCGCGACCGCGTTCTCCCGGATCGTGACGAAGGCGTGCTCCAGCTCCGGCGGCGGGTTCTCCACCCGGTAGGGCGCGGCCTCCGCCTGGATGGCGACGACCGACATGTGGTGGGCGACGACGTCGTGCAGCTCGCGGGCGATCGTGGTGCGCTCCTCCAGGAGCGTGCGGCGGGAGCGCTCGTGCTCGGTGACCGTCTGCTGCGCGGTCACCTCCTGCTTGGCCTGACGGCGGATGTGCAGCACGGCGACGAACAGCAGGATGAGCGCCGACAGGACGAGCATCGGGCCGGTGTTGGAGTCGTAGTAGCCCGAGCTGAGGATGGAGTCCGCGAAGAAGCCGTAGAGCGCGGTCAGCACCCACATCCACGCGGCCGTACGGGGCCGGGTGCGCATGGCGACGATCGTCAGCACGGTCAGATGAGCGAGGAAGGCGCCGGGGGGCCAGGGCCACTCGTACCAGCCGCCGTAGAACATGCCCGAGACCGGAGCCGCGGCCATGGAGGCCCAGAAGGCGCCGACGGGACGGACGAGGATCAGCAGGACCGGGGCCAGCGCGAGGAGACCGACGAGCGCGCTGAGGGTCTCGCCACGACTCGACTCGTACCCGACGAGCATCGCCAGCAGGGCCGCCCACGTCACCACCGCGTGCGGTGTCCACGCCGCGTAGTGGCGCAGCCGGCCCTTCAGCCGGCGCGTTATCGGCCCGTCGACGCTCATGCGGGGCAGCGGGCGGTAGGCGAAGGCGTCGTGGAACAGATCCTGGCGCAGCCCCCGCAGGGCATCCAGGGCCAGCCGGTACTCGGGGCTGCGCGCCGCGGCACCGCTCGGCGGTGTCGGGGGCCTGTGCGTCTGGGTCGTCTCGGTCACGTTCAAAACCGTACGGCGCGGTGGGGGTCGCGGTCGTCACCAGTGAGAGGGGTCATTCGGTATCCCTCTCAGGTACTACGGGTCCGCCGCCGCACGTCGGCCTGCTCGCCCGGCAGGTGGCTTCCGTCAGTAACCGGAGGGCCTGACCAGGCCCGACTCGTACGCGAACACCGCTGCCTGGGTGCGATCACGAAGGCCCAGTTTGACCAGGATGCGCCCCACATGGGTCTCGACCTGCGGCACCTCCATGCCCACGCCCCCCTCGGCCGGCGGCTTCTCCCCGTGCGTGTCCCGCTGTTCGCCCCGCTCTTCGGGAGCCCCCCTGCCCGTCATGCCGCTCACCCTAGACAGACCGTGCGGTGGGGTGGGCTTCCCGCTGGGCGGGTGGTGGCGCCGTCGGGGCATCCGGGGCCTCCTCGGCGGTACGACGGCCGCGGTGGACGCGGACCACGTGCGAGCGGGGGGAGCGCGTGCGTCGGCCTCGGTGCGGGCCCTGTCCGTCGGAGCGCAGCTCGTAGGCGCGGAACGCCGCCCAGCAGACCGCCAGGGACAGGGCGAACACCGGGAGCCAGCCGAGGCGGGCCGCGATCCAGACGGGGGCGTCGGGGCGGGTGTGCAGGCCCGGGAGGTGGCCGACGAGCAGGCCCGTGGCCGTGGTGGCCATCAGCGCCGTCTGGTGCCACAGGAAGAGCGTCATCGCGGAGAGGTTGAGCAGGGCGACCGCGGCCCAGCACGACGGCCGGCGCATCCCCCGGCGCAGCGGACCGCGCAGCAGCAGGGCGAGCCCGCACAGGGCCAGCCCGAAGCTGACGGCGGCCAGCGTCGGCGGGTTGAGGTTGGAGACCTCGGCGCCGGGCACGCCGACCATCGACGCCGGATACCCGGCCCAGGCCACCAGAGCCGCCGTCACCGCCGCCCCGCCGACGAGCAGGACCCACCCGGCGCGGCGGCGCTCCAGCTCACCCCGGGACCAGGCGGCGCCCAGGGTGAACGGCACCAGCCAGCCCGCGGCCACGTTCACCCAGCCGAGCCAGGACGGGCCGCCGAGACCGAAGCGCACGAGGTCCACATGGAGAACGACCGCCAGCGGCCACAGCGGGTTGACCCGTGTCAGCAAGGGGGTCGCCGCCGTCAGGGCGGCGAAGACCAGCAGGAACCACAGGGGTGACATGGCGAGCTTCACCAGCGTGCGGACCGTCGTGAACTCCGCGCCCGTCAGCAGCAGCGCGACCGCCGCCACCGTCCACAGCGCCGGCACGTCGGTCACCGGCGCGAAGAGTCTGGCCAGGCGGGCGACAAGCCAGTTCCGGTACGGCACGCCGCGCGCTCGCGCCGAGGTGTGACTTCGGGTCGCCACATGGCCGCCCACCAGGAAGAACACGGCCAGCGTCTGGAAGCCCCAGGAGATCGGGGACAGCCAGGGCATGTGCTGGAGCGGACTGGACGCGCGCAGGGTGCCGCCGTCCGCCACCAGGGCGGTCACCAGCCAGTGGCCGAGCACGACCCCGAGGATCGCGAGGGCCCGCAGGGCGTCGACCGCGCGGTCCCGGTCCGGGGGTGTGGCCGCGTCGATACGGGCGGCGGACTTCCGGACGTACCGGACGGTCCGGTCGGGGATGTCACGCACGGGTCACCTCCGAGGTGTCGCCGAGAACGATCCGGGCGAGGTTGGCCAGGGAGACCGAGCCCGGGGTGTAGTAGTCGCTGTGGCCGCCGTCGCCGGCCGCGAAGACGCGGGCGCCGTAGGCCGGTGACACCGGGTCGGTGCCGAAGCCGAGGGTGGTGCCGAACAGTTCGGTCCTGACGTACGGGACCTCGGCGATCCAGTCGTCGGCGCCGCGGGCCGCCCAGACGCGGGCGGACGTACGCAGCGCCGCCGCCGAGTCCACGCCCGTGCCGGGGCTGCCGACGAACGCGATGTCGCCGACGCCGGGTCCGGTGGAGGCGGCGCGGGCGCAGACGACCGAGCCGTAGGAGTGGCAGAGCAGCGAGACGCGGGCCTCGGGGCCGGCGATCACGTGCAGCCGCCGTATCAACTCACCGAGCCGCGGCCCGGCTTGGTCGGCACGGGCGGTGGTGAGGGCCGTGGTGCTGATCGTGCGTGGGGTCTCGTAGCCGAGCCAGGCGATCACCGTCGGGCGCGAGCCCTTCGGGGCGTGCCGGGTCAGTTGGCCGTACAGGGCCGTGGCCGTCGCACGGAAGCGGGGGTAGGTGTCGAGGGAGGTGTCGGAACCCGGGACCAGGACGGCTATGCGGTCGGCGTGGGCCAGGTCGCCGAACACCTCGGTCGCCAGGCCGGAACCACGGCCGTCGAAGGCGAGGAGGGTGCGGGACGGCTCGGCCAGGGCGCGGTCGGCGGCGGCGCGGGCGTGGTCGCCGTGTGCCGCGGCCGTCCGGGACGCCGCCGCGGCGTTCGCGCGGTTGGCGGCGTAGGCCTCGTCCAGGGTGGATGCGGTGAGCGGCCTGAGCACGGCCGGGGCGGGAGCCGGGATGCGGGGCCGGGCCGCCGCGGAGAGGGGGATCACGACGGCGGCGGTGATGAGGAGGGCGAGGAGAGAACGACGTAGACGGCGGGCGGTGAGGAGAGTAGCCCTCGCCCCCCTCGCCCGTCCGGCCACCCTGGCGACGACCTCGAACCCCAGCCCCATGGCCGTCTTCCTCCCCGTCCGCCCGTCCATCGGGCGCTTCTGGCAGGGAAGTTACGGATCAGGACACGTCGTCCGCGTCACGCCAGGGAGCTCTTCCGGCAGGTAGCTCTCAGGTATTACGGGTATGAGGAAGACACAGAGCACACAGAGCACACAGAGCACACAGAGCACGGAGCGCACACAGCGCACACAGCGCACACAGCGCACACCCAGCATGCACCGGCCGCACCTTCACAAGCCGGCCGACCGCGTCACCAAGCCAACTGCGCGATCTCCTCCGCCACCACCGCACACGCGTCCGCCACCGGATCGATCAGCGGAAAGTGCCCGACATCCTCCAGCAGGGTCAGCCCCACCACCTCCCCCGCCTTCGCCGCCGCATCCGCGTACGACTCGGCGACGGCCTGGGGGACGACCTCGTCCGCGCGCCCCTGGACGAGCGTCGTCGCGATGCCGGTCGGCAGCAGGAGCGCCGGGTCGGCGTACGGCTGCCGCCCCGCGAAGTGCTCCGTACCGCCGAGGAGTTGGCCCGCCGCACCGCGGCACACGTCCAGCTTCTCGGCCACCGCGAAGTCGGCGATCGGGGCCAGGGCCACCACGCCCCGCAGCGGCGCGGGCCGGTCCGTGCGCCAGGGTGCGTCCGCCGGAAGCACGTGCCGGGCGGCCGCCCACAACGCCAGCTGCCCGCCCGCCGAATGTCCGGTGATCACGGTACGGCGGAAGTCGGCCTGCGGCAAGGCCTCCCGTACGAGGGCGGGCAGCGCGTCCAGCGCGGCGGCGACGTCGTCGAAGGTCTCCGGCCAGCGACCGGCGACCGGCCCGACAGCGGCACCGGCACCGGCACCCGCACCACCACCGGCGCTCTCGCCCGCACCCGCACCCGCACCCGAGTCGGCACCTCTCCGGTACTCGACGCTCGCCACGGCGAACCCCCGGTGGGCCAGGAAGCCCGCGAACGGGCTGATGTGCCGGCGGTCGTACGGCGCCCGCCAGGCACCCCCGTGCAGCACCACGACGAGGGGGGCGACTTCCGCGGGCCCGGCGGCTTCCGTGCCGCGCGGGGCGTAGAAGTCGATCAGCTGGTCGGGGTGGTCGCCGTACGCGGCCGTGGCGTCGGGGTCGACGGCCGGATGCGAGAAGGCGGACTCCTCCTCGGCGGCGGCCCGGGCTGCTGCGGCGTCGTCCGGCATGCTCCAACCTCTCAACGACGTAACGGGTTTGGCGGACCAGAGGGGAAATCGGCCGTTGGCCGGGACGGTATCAGGCCGGTGACGTGGGGCTGCACGCGGATGTCACGCTCGGTGAGGGGCAGGTAAACGGTTCCGTCGTTTCGTTTACGCTGGTGAGTCACGGTGATGTCCCGCCGTACGCGCCGCATCGAGGAGACCGCCCATGACCGCCGAACCAGGCACCGTACGCCCCGGCGGCCGTACCGCACGCGTGCGTGCGGCCGTTCTGCGGGCGGCCGGGGACGTCCTGGCCGAGCAGGGGTTCGCGCATCTCGACCTCGCGGATGTCGCACGGCGGGCCGAGGTGGGCAAGACGACCGTGTATCGGCGGTGGGGGTCCGTGACCGGGCTGGTGGCCGATCTGCTCGCGGACATGGCCGAGCAGTCGCTGCCGCGCGAGGAGACCGGGTCCGTACTGGGGGATCTGCGGGCGAACGCCCGCCTGGTGCGGCGGACGCTGGCGGATCCCCGGCAGGGTGCGCTGTTCCGGGCGGTGATCGCGGCGGCCGTGTGCGACGAGCGGACGGCCGCCGCGTTGCGCCGGTTCTACGAGGTCCGGGTCGCCGAGTGGGCACCCTGCGTGGAACGGGGCGTGACCCGTGGCGAGTTGCCGGAGGGGACGGATGCGGGGGCGGTGGTACGGGCGGTTTCGGCACCCCTCTACTACGAGCTGCTGACGACCGGGGTGGCCCCGGACGCCCCCGCCGCGGAGCGCGCCGCGCGGGCCGCGCATGCGGCTGCCGTGGCGGGGGTGTATGTCAAAAAGTGAGCACGCGCACCCGCACCCAGGCCCAGCACTCGCACCCAAGCCCCTCGCCCAGCACCCGCACCCAAGCCCCGGCGCCCGCAGCCAGGCCCCCAGCACCCGCGGCTAGGCCCCCAGCACCTCCCCCAGCACCCGCCCCGCCCGCTCCACGTCCGCGAACCCCACATACAGCGGTGTGAAGCCGAAGCGCAGGATGTCCGGGGGGCGGTAGTCGCCGACCACGCCTCGCTCTATCAGCCGCTGCATCACGTCCCCGGCGTCCGCGCACCGCAGCGCCACCTGGCTGCCGCGCTCCGCGTGGGCGAGCGGAGTCACCGGCTCCACCCGCCCGCTCGGCACGTACTCCCCCACGCACTCCAGGAAGAAGTCCGTCAGGGCGAGCGACTTCTCGCGTACGGCCTCGATCGGGACGCCGTCCCACACCTCCAGCGCGGCCTCCAGGGCCAGCATCGAGAGGATGTCCGGCGTGCCGACGCGCCCGCGGACCGCACCCGGCGCCGGTTCGTACGCGCCGCGCATGCCGAAGGGCTCCACGTGCGAGTTCCACCCCGGCAGCGGTGAGTCGAAGCGGTCCTGGAGGTCCCGGCGCACGTACAGGTACGCGGGCGAACCGGGGCCGCCGTTGAGGTACTTGTACGTGCAGCCGACCGCCAGGTCGACGCCGTGCTCGTCGAGCCCGACCGGCAGCGCGCCCGCGCTGTGGCACAGGTCCCAGACGGCCACCGCGCCCGCCTCGCGCACCGCCGCCGTCAGCGCCGGCAGGTCGTGCAGCCGGCCCGTGCGGTAGTCGACGTGGTTCAGCAGGACCGCGGCCGTACGCCCCGACAGGGCGTCGTCCACCTCGCCCGGCACCACCGCGCGCAGCGAGCATCCCGTCATGCGGGCCGCCGACTCGGCGATGTAGCCGTCCGTGGGGAAGGTGGTGGCGTCCACGAGGATCTCGTCCCGCCCCGCACCGGCGATCCGGACCGCCGCCACCAGCGCCTTGAAGACGTTGACGCTGGTCGAGTCGCCCACGACGATCTGGCCGGGGGCCGCGCCGACCAGCGGGGCGATGCGGTCGCCGATCCGCTCCGGCGCCGTCCACCAGCCGCTCTCCTCCCAGGAGCGGATGCGCAGTTCGCCCCACTGCCTGCGGACGACGTCCGCCAGGCGGTCCGGGACGTGCGCGGGCAGGGCGCCGAGGGAGTTCCCGTCCAGGTAGACCACGTCGTCGAGGACGAATCGGGTGCGCAGCGGGGCGAGTCCGTCCGCCCCGTCCAGCTTCTGTGCCCGCAGGGCGAGTTCAGACATACGACCGCGCCGTCCACAGCTCGGGGAACACGTTCTTGCGGGCGCGCTTCTCCAGCCAGGCCACGCCGGCCGAGCCGCCCGTGCCGGCCTTGGCGCCCATGGCGCGGCGGGTGGCGACCAGGTGGTCGTTGCGCCAGCGCCACACCAGTTCGGCCACATCGGTCAGCGCCTCCCCGAGGCGCACGAGTTCGGCGTTCTGGTCGCCGGCGTAGAGGGCGGTCCACACCGCCTCGACCTCGTCCGACGGCTCGTAGCGCCGCGACACGTCACGCCGCAGCACGGACTCGGGCACGGCGTGGCCGCGCCGGGCCAGCAGCCGCAGCACCTCGTCGTAGAGGCTCGGCTCGTGCAGCGCCTTCTCCAGCTCCGCGTGGACGCGGGGGGCGCCCCGGTGCGGGACCAGCATGGACGCGGACTTCTCGCCGAGCAGGAACTCCATCCGCCGGTACATCGCCGACTGGAAGCCGGAGCCCTCGCCGAGGGCCGAGCGGTACGAGTTGAACTGGGCCGGCGTCAGCTGCCCGAGCGGCGTCCAGGAGGCGTTCAGCGCCTCCAGCTCGCGGACGGAGCGCTTCAGCGCCGCCACCGCCACCGGGATGTCGTCCTCGCGGAGCGCCTTCGCGGCGGTCTCCCACTCGTGGACGACGACGGTGAACCACAGCTCCATCACCTGGGTGGTGACCAGGAAGACCATCTCTCCGGGGTCGTCGGAGAGGGTGTGCTGGAGATGCGTCAGCACGTCCGCGTTGACGTAGTCCTCGTAAGGCGTCGTGCCTGCGAAATCGAGATGCGGGGTCTCGGGCTCCTGCGTTTCGTGAGCCTCTTGGGACATCGCTGTCTCCTGTTGTTACTCCGGGTAGCGGTCCGCCCCTGCCGTTACCGACACGGGGGCCCCGGTCCCCACCGGCATCCTCAGGGATGCCCCGGAACATCGCAAGGCCCGTCTGGATCACAGACGGGCCCCGCGAAAGTGTGCCTAGCCCAGCGTCTGCGCCGCCGCCGGCGAGGAGTCCTTCAGGAACTGGGTGCAGCGCTCGTACTCCTCCTGCTCACCGATCGAACCCGCCGCGCGGGCCAGGGCGTGCAGGGCGCGCAGGAAGCCGCGGTTCGGCTCGTGCTCCCAGGGCACGGGTCCGTGGCCCTTCCAGCCGCTGCGGCGCAGGGCGTCCAGGCCGCGGTGGTAGCCCGTACGGGCGTAGGCGTACGACTCCACGACGCTGCCCCGCTCGAACGCGTCGTCGGCCAGCTGCGCCCAGGCCAGCGAGGACGTCGGGTACTGTGCCGCGACCTCGGAGGGCGCGGCCCCGCCCGCGAGCAGCTCACGCGGCTCCGGGTCGTCGGGGAGGTGGGTCGGGGGCGGTCCCCCGAGGAGGTTCTCGTGAATCGTCATAGGACCAGTCTGGTACATCCCCGCGGAACGGGAGCGGCTGCCGTCCTGCCCTGCCCCGCTCCCCCGCGCCACACCTCCGCCGGGCCCGCCCCGCTCCCCCGTGCTACACCTCCGCCGGCCCCGGCCTCTCCAGCGGCGGGGACAGCACGTTGCCGTGCGTGCGGCATTCGGGGCGTTCGCAGCCCGGGGCCGGGTGGCGGACGTAGGTGAAGGCGAGGAACGAGCCGACCAGCAGGATCGCGGCGCAGACCACCATGGCCCGGCCGAACGCCGCGTCGAAAGCGGCCGGTGAGCGGTAGGCCTCCGGGCCCATCCCGGCCACCAGGGGCAGCGCGGCGACCGCCACCAGGCCCGCCGCCCGCGCCGCCGCGTTGTTGATGCCGCTGGCCAGACCGGCCCGGGCCGTGTCGACGGAGGCGAGGACCGTGGCGGTGAGCGGGGCGACCAGGGTGACCATGCCCAGGCCCAGCACCAGCAGCGCCGGCAGGATGTCGCGCAGGTACGAGGCGTCCTCGCCCACCCGCAGCATCAGCAGCATTCCCGTCCCGGCCAGCAGTGGCCCCACGGTGAGCGGGATGCGCGGGCCGATGCGCTCCCCCAGCGCTCCGGAGCGGGCGGAGAACAACAGCATCAGGGCCGTGGTCGGCAGCAGGGCCGTACCCGCGGCCAGGGCCGAGTAGCCGGAGACCACCTGGAGCTGGAGCGCGGCGAGGAAGAAGAAGCCGCCGAAGGCCGCGTACACGCACAGCGTGACCAGGTTGACGGCGGTGAACTGCCGCGACGAGAAGATGTCGAGCGGCATCATCGGATCGGGCCGGTGCTTCTCCAGGTACACGAAGGCGACGCCCGCCGCCACACCGGCGATCGCCGTCAGGGCGACCACGAGGGAGCCCTCCGTGGCCTCGATCAGGGCGTACGTCACCAGTGCCAGCGACATGGCGACCAGCACCGCGCCGAGCACGTCGAAACGGCCGTGCTTGCGGCCGTCGGCGGACTCCGGGACGTGCCGCAGGGCCACCGGAACGCACACCAGGGCGAGCGGGACGTTGAGCAGGAAGATCCAGCGCCAGCCGGGGCCGTCCACCAGCCAGCCGCCGAGGAAGGGCCCGACGGCGGCGCCGATCCCGCCGAAGCCGGACCACAGGCCGACCGCCCGCGCCCGGTCGTCGGCGTGGAAGGACGCCTGGATGAGGGCCAGCGAGCCCGGCGTGAGCAGCGCTCCGCCGATGCCCTGAAGGGCCCGCGCGGCGATCAGCACCCCCGAGTCGGGCGCGAACCCGCACAGCAGCGAGGCCGCCGCGAACCACACGACGCCGATGACGAAGATCTTCCGGCGGCCGTAGGTGTCCCCCAGCGAGCCGCCCAGCAGGATCAGCCCCGCCAGCGTGAGCATGTACGCGTTGACCGTCCACTGGAGCGCCGCCAGGTCGGCGTTCAGGTCGGCGCCGATATGGGGCAGGGCCACGTTGACGACGGTCGAGTCCAGCAGGGCCATGCTGGAGCCGAGCACGGTGGTGAGCAGGATCCACTTGCCCTGGGACGAGGACAGCCGGACATCAGGCATGTTCCCAGGTATACAGCGGGCCCGGCGCTGTCGCGCCGGGCCCGAGGGGGACATCCGGGTACTACTTCAGCTTCGTACCGGCCGAACGCAGGTGCCGGCAGGCCTCGGTGACGCGCGAAGCCATGCCCGCCTCGGCGAGCTTGCCCCAGGTCCGCGGGTCGTAGGTCTTCTTCGAACCGACCTCGCCGTTGACCTTGAGGACGCCGTCGTAGTTCTTGAACATGTGGTCGACGACCGGACGCGTGAAGGCGTACTGCGTGTCGGTGTCGATGTTCATCTTGACGACGCCGTTCTCCAGCGCGGTCTGGATCTCCTGCTCGGTGGAGCCGGAGCCGCCGTGGAAGACGAAGTCGAAGACCTTGGCGTCGGCGGGACGGCCGTACTTGGCGGCGACGCCCTCGTTGAGCTCCTTCAGCAGGTCGGGGCGGAGGACGACGTTGCCCGGCTTGTACACGCCGTGCACGTTGCCGAAGGACGCGGCGAGCAGGTAGCGGCCCTTCTCGCCCAGGCCCAGCGCCTCGGCCGTACGGATCGCGTCGTCGACCGTGGTGTACAGCTTGTCGTTGATCTCGTGCGTGACGCCGTCCTCCTCGCCCCCGGTCGGCGTGATCTCCACCTCAAGGATGATCTTCGCGGCGGCGGCGCGGGCGAGCAGTTCCTGGCCGATGGCCAGGTTGTCGGCCAGGGTCTCGGCGGAGCCGTCCCACATGTGCGACTGGAAGAGCGGGTTCTCGCCGCGGGCGACGCGCTCCTCGGAGACCGCGATCAGCGGACGGACGTACCCGTCGAGCTTGTCCTTCGGGCAGTGGTCCGTGTGCAGGGCGATGGTCACGTCGTACTTCTGGGCGACGATGTGCGCGAACTCGGCCAGGGCGACCGCGCCGGTGACCATGTCCTTGTTGTGCTGGCCGCCCAGGAACTCGGCACCGCCCGTCGAGATCTGGATGATGCCGTCGCTCTCGGCCTCGGCGAAGCCACGCAGAGCCGCGTGCAGGGTCTGGGACGAGGTGACGTTGATGGCCGGGTAGGCGAACTTGCCTGCCTTCGCCCGGTCGAGCATCTCGTTGTAGACCTCGGGGGTTGCGATGGGCATCTGTCCGCTCCTTGTATGTGCGGGTTGGCGTTCTGCGTACTTACGGCCCTGACCTAGACCTGGGGTGCGACGTCATCGTCGGCCCCATCTTTCCAGACGGGACGGGATGCTCCGAGGGCCCCCGGCAGGGGTGGCTCAGTCCAGTCCCAGCTCGTCCTTCGAGTACGCGTACAGGTAGGGCACCCCGGCGCCCTCCTCGATCTTCTCGGCGGCGCCGGTCGCCCGGTCGACGATCGTCGCGACGGCGACCACCTCGGCGCCGGCCTCGCGCACCGCCTCGACGGCGGTGAGCGGGGAGCCGCCGGTGGTGGAGGTGTCCTCGACGACCAGCACGCGGCGGCCCGCGATGTCCGGCCCCTCGACCCGCCGCTGCAGGCCGTGCGCCTTCGCGGTCTTGCGGACGACGAACGCGTCCAGCCCGCGGCCGCGCGCGCCGGCGGCGTGCAGCATCGCGGCGGCGACCGGGTCGGCGCCCATGGTGAGCCCGCCGACGGCGTCGAACTCCAGGTCGGCGGTCAGGTCGAGCAGCACCTGGCCGACCAGCGGGGCGGCCTCGCCGTCGAGCGTGACGCGGCGCAGGTCGACGTAGTAGTCCGCCTCCAGGCCCGAGGAGAGGGTCACCTTGCCGTGCACCACGGCCTTGTCCTTGATCTGCTGCAGCAGCGCGTCACGTACGTCCGTCATGCAGCCCAGCTTAGAGCCGCGTCCAGCGCCAGGTCGTCGTGGCCTCCAGCGGCTCCAGGGGGGTGACCAGGCGCGGGAGGGTGTTGAGCCCGTTGGGCGGCCCGGTCTGCGGCTCCACGCAGACGGCGGCCTCCTGCTCGTCGTAGACCACGACCCACTCCTCCGGGCTGGTGACCTTCAGCTCCAGCTGTCCCGGCCAGGTGACGGTGACGTCGACTCCACCGGGCATGCCGAAGCAGTCGTCCCAGGGGCCGGGCTCGGGGTCGAGGCGGTTGCCGGTGGGGAGGTGGTCGTCGCCGCGCTCCTCCTGCCAGGCGGGGGCGAAGTCGAGCTGGGCGTCGGCCCCGCCGAGGTTCCGGTTGAACCACGGGTGCCAGCCGATCTGCGCCGGGAAGGAGTCCTGGTAGGTCTCGACGGCCATGGTCAGCGTCAGGGCGTCCGGCGTGAGGCCGATGACGTGGGTGACACGCCCGGGGTAGGGCCAGGGGTCCACCAGGTCGTACGTCAGCACCGCCTCGTCGGCCGTGACACGGGCGGGGTTCCAGGCGCCGTCGCGGGCGGTGCCGTGGATGGCGTGCGGCGGGGCGTTGAGGGGCAGCTGGTGCACGACGGCGCCGTTGTGGAACCGGCCGTCGCGGATCCGGCCGCACCAGGGGACCATCGGGAAACAGCCGAATCGGTCGCCCTGGCGCAGGAGTTCGGTGCCGCCGACGCGGAGTCCCGCGACACGGCCGCCGTTGTCCGGCCGCACGGTCAGTTCCGCGTCGCCCGCGGTCAGCGTGATGGGTTCGTTACTCACGGGACGACCCTAACTGGGGGATCAAGAGGGCCTGTCCGGTCGCCGTCGCTCACTGGCGGCGGCGCAGGGCGCGGCCCAGGACGATGGCGCCCGCCACGACCAGCGCCGCGGCGGGGGCCGCCCAGCGCAGGGTGGGGTTCTGGACGACGGTCTGGGGGGCCGGGACGGGGGCGTAGCGGCCGCGGGGCGGCGCGTGGTCGACCTCCTCCGCGCTGCGGCCGATCATCGTGCGGCGCGCGTGCGCGGCCTCGGCGGGGGGCTCGGGGGCGTTGGCGGAGCCCTGGGAGCCGGCGTCGGCGTCGGCGTCGCTGTCCGCGAGGTCGGGGTCGTCGGCGGAGCGGTCGAGGGACGGGGGTGGGACCTCGGTACCGAAGACGGAGGGCGCCTCCTCGGCGGGCGCCTCTGGCACGTCCTGCGGCTGCCCCGCGGGCGCCTCGGGCACGTCGTCCTGCGGCTGCCCCGCGGGCGCCTCGGGCACGTCGTCCTGCGGCTGCCCGGCGGGCGCCTCGGGCGCGTCGTCCTGCGGCTGCCCGGCGGGCGCCTGGGGCACCTCCTGCGGGTGCCCGGTGGGCGCCTCCGCAGCGCCCTGCCGCCCGGTGGGCGCCTCGGGCGCGTCGTCCTGCTGCTGCCCGGCGGTGGCCCCTGCCGCGTTTTCCGCCTGCCGCTCCTCGGCGGGCACCTCCGGCGACCCCTGCCGCTGCCCGGCCGCGGCCTCCGCCGCGTCGTGCCCCTGCCGTTCCTCGGCGGGCGCCTGCTTCCCGGCGGGCATCTGCGGCGCTTCCTCCCGCTCCTGCCCGGCGTCGGTGGCCAGCTTCTCCGCCGTGCGGTCGAGCAGGCGGGTCACCGCGGAGTGGACCGTGTCCACGGACAGCTCGGTGATACGGCCGTCGGCCGAGGCGCTGCCCTGGACGGTGAGGGTGGTGCCGCCGTCGGTGTCGCGGAGGCGGACGGTGAGCGCGAGCTTGACCGCGCCGGTGCCGCGGGTCTCGGTGGCGTCGCCCTCGACGGCGTACGAACCGTCGTCCTGCGGGGTGACGCGTACGGTGCCCCGGTAGGTGATGGAGTGGCTGCCGACCCGTACCTTGAGCCGCCCGGCGACGGGCTCGGCACCCGCCTCCTGCTGGAGCCCGGGAACGGCCCGGGCGACCCGGGCCGGGTCGGCCAGCGCCGCGCCCAGCAGGGCGGGGGGAACCGGAACGAACACCTCATGCTCCATGCCGACGGAGCCTACCCGGGGTGACCGAAAGTACGCTCCCCTCGACGGCAACTCGCTCGGTATCTCTCCGATGCCCTCAGTACCTCGGATGGACCAGCGTGGACGCCGGCAGCCCCGTCATCCGGGGCGCCGGGACGTGACCGGCCGTGCCCAGGGACGGTGTGCCGCCGGTGGCGGCCAGGACGAAGCCCCAGTCGTGCGGGGTGCGGGCCAGGCCCGGGGCGCGGTCGGCGGTGGACGCGGAGTCCTGAACGGACACCCGGTGCGGGGCCGTGTGCAGGCCCGCCGCGCGCATCGTCGTCTCGACCGTCCAGAACGCCTCCGGGCGGGAGCGGACCGGGCCCGCGTGCACGGACAGCCGGCCACCGTCCGCCAGCACGCGCCGGGCGAGACCGTAGAACTCCTGGGAGTACAGCTTGGTGCTGTCCGTGATGCCCGGGTCGGGCAGATCCGCGATCACCACGTCGTACGCGGCGGTCGGCGCACTCCGCAGCCAGCCGAACGCGTCCGCCGTGGTGACGTGGACGCGCGGGTCGTCGTAGGCGTGGTCGTTGAGGTCGGAAAGTGCCGGATCCCGGTCCGCCAACTCCACGACCTCCGCGTCGAGTTCCACGAGGTCGACGTGGCGTACGCCCGGGTGGCGCAGCACCTCACGGGCGGCCAGTCCGTCGCCGCCCCCGAGGATGAGCACGCGCGCGTGCGTGCCGTTCATCGCGGGGCGCACCAGCGCTTCGTGGTACCGGCGTTCGTCGCGCCCGCTGACGCGCAGCCGGCCGTCGATGAAGAGGTCGAGGGGCCGGCCCTCGGTGCCGCCGGTCAGGACGATCTCCTGGACGTCCGTCTGCAGCGCCACGCGTACGTCCCGGCCGTACACGGCGGTGCGGGCGGCGCGTTCGAAGTCGTCGACGAGGACGGCGGCCGAGGCGAGGACGCCGAGGACGGCGACGTTGGTGACGATCAGCAGCCAGCGGGCACGGCACGTCAGATCGCGCCGGAACAGACCGAGCACCAGGCAGCCGCCGGCGACGACGTTGACCGCGCCGGTGAGCAGCGCGCCGGTCAACTGGCCCAGGAACGGCAGCAGAAGGAAGGGGAAGGCGAGGCCGCCGACCAGGGCGCCGACGTAGTCCGCGGCGAAGAGGTCGGCCACCGCGCCGCCCGCGTCCTGGCGGCGGACGCGCTGGATCAGCTCCATCAGCAGGGGGATCTCCGCGCCGATCAGCAGTCCGATGCCGAGGGAGAAGGCGACCAGGAGCCAGCGGGGGCCGTCGGCCCACAGGCCGCCCCAGTCGCCGGTCCAAGCGAAGACCGCGTACAGGGCCATCGCGCTGCACCCGCCGACCAGGGCGAGGGTCGCCTCGACGGCGCCGAACCCGGCGGCGGCGTGGCGGCGCAGCCGCTTGGCGGCGAGCGAGCCGATACCCATGGCGAAGACCATGACGGACAGCACGACGGAGGCCTGGGTGACCGAGTCGCCGATCAAGTACGAGGCGAGGGCGACCAGTTCGAGTTCGTACACCAGTCCGCAGGCCGCGCAGACGAACACGCCCGCGAGGACCAGGAACCGTCCGGTCGCCTGCCGCACGGGGATCCGCGCGGGGGCGCGCCAGGCGGGCGGGGTGCCGGGTGGGGCCGGCGCGTGCGGGTCGATCACAACTGCGACGTTACGTCACAGGTGCGGAGGTATTCGTCACCCACACGTGTGGAACCGTGCGCTGTCGAGGGCCGGGACGTTTGAGCGGGCGTCGCCGGGGGTTGTGCCCCCGGGCCCCCGCCTTCGGCATGCCAGGCCCCCGCTTTCGACTCGGACGGCCTTGTCCTCAGTCGCCGGACAGGGTCGCGGCGGGAGCCCGGCGTCGACGGCCCCCCGTCGCCCGGACTCCCACCCGCGTCCGCGTCGCGACCAGTTGCCCGTCCTGGGGATAGGCGTGCCACGTGCGCCAGTGGACCTGGCCCTCGTGGTGCTGGGCGAGCAGGGCCGTGAAGGCGTGCGGGCTGCCGGGGAAGACGCCGACCAGGCCGTGGGGGTGGTCGGAGACGAGGGCCAGCAACTCCTGGGCGCGGCCCGCGAAGGAGCCGGGTGACAGTGCCTCGACGCGCGCGGCGAACTCGTACTCCCAGTCCCCCACCCGCTTGGCGACGCCGAGCGGCAGCGGTGTGCTGCTGCCCGCGATGCACGCCACCGTCTCCGAGCAACTGCTCCGCTCCTCCTCCAGGAGCACCTGGTGGGACGCGCCGAGCAGGCGCAACTGGAGTTTGGCCTCGCCCAGTTCGAGGTCGAGGGTGGCGAGGGCGGGCAGTGGTTCACGGCCCAGCGCCCAGGCGAGGTCGGCCGCGCGCGTGTCGGTGTAGGAGGTGTTCAGGGTCGTGAGCATGGGTCGGCTCCGCTAGCACGCAAAGAAAGGCGGGGTGGGTCCGGCGCACCCCGGTCGACACCGGGAGATCGGCCCGGCGGCCCTGTCAGGAGCCCGGTCGGTGGCGGGGTCCGCAGGACGTCCGAGGGCCGCGTTGGTGATGTAGAGGGAATCATGAACTGTGGCGACCCCACAGCGTTTTTACCCAACTTCGTGGGGTTTCCATCCCTCAGAGGGCTCCTCAGCTCAACTGTTCAACCAGGGCGTACGACTGAGCGAGCTCGGCGTACGCCGGAGGGAGCGCGAACCGCGCCGGACCGGCGCACGGACGGCGCCCGCCGGACCGCGGCCCGGCGGGCGCCGCGCGGCAGGGATGCGGTTCCCCCTGCCGGAGCTCAGCTGCCCCGTGTCAGCTGCCTCCCCCGCATCCGCCGCCGCCTCCGCAGGACGAGCCACCCCCGCAGGAACTTCCGCCCCCGGAGTCGCCCGACCCGCCGTCTCCGCCGCCGGCCCACCAGCTGCCGCCGCCGTCGGACGCACCGCTGCGTCGTCCGGACCGGTTGCCCACCGTCCTGCGGCCGCTGCGGGCCGAGGCCACGATGCCCACGAGCACGAAAGCGATGAAGAGCGCCAGGATGATGCCGAAGACCATGGCGTCACCCTCCTTCCGTTTCCCCCGAAGCGGCCCCCCGTGGGCGCCTCGTTCTCTTGCGTGCCGAGGGGATGCCCGGCCACCGCCCGGCCCAAAGCAGAGTTGAGGAACTTCAGAGCCTTCTCACGGGGTAACGGCCCCTGACCTGCACAGATGGGCTGGTCAGGGGCCGTCCGGGACCCACTGGGCCGTCTGTGGGCCGTGATCTTCCTCGGTAAGGGGCCAGGTCGGCATTGCCAAAACCGCATTACAGGTCAGGGCCAGCCAGCAATACCGACCGAGGGTCAGCCAGCAATGAGTACACGGCCCTGGATTTCGCCACCTTTCGCTACCCCTCCGCAATACTTTGCGCCACCCCTGCAACGCGCTGACCTGCACAAACGGTCAACGCCGAAAACATTCGCCTACCTTCGCCACTGACCGCCATGCCTTTGCGCCACCCCTCTGACCTGCAATAACGTGCATCAGCAGGGGTATTTGCAGGCAGGGCGGTTGTACTATCGAGGTGCTATCCGGAGCAACCGTCACGGGTTCTCGGACAGACGCTGCGTGCCGTTAATTACCCAAGACTCCCGCGTGATCCACGAGTGCCTGGCCCCGGATCCACCCGGAGCCAGACCTCGCGCGCGGGGCGTTGTGAGCCCGGCCGACTAGATCCCGGCCGGGCTCACTTACACCCGTCCTATCGGCCGGAGCACCCGTCCCTCCACTAGATCAGTGAAGGAACCGTTCAGCGCACCCCGCGATGGCGGTGACCGCAGCGAGGGTCACCACCGCCAACTCAACCCAATCCCTCTTCGGACGTCGGCGGCGCATCCTCTTCTTGGGTCGCCCCATCGTGCCAGCTCCTGTCTTTCGTTACTTCCAACCGAGCGCATTAGCGACTGAGTTGATCCCCGATCAAGTCGATCCAGGGAGCTTTGCGGAGGCAGGAGCCGTCCTCGCAACCTACCTGGGGCGCGGGTAGCGGGCGACTATTCGCCACGGTTCGCCAGGGTTCGCCAGATGGTGTGCCACCGGGCTACGCATCTTGGCTTGGCTTGGGGACCTCCGCGATGAGCCGCCTCAAGATCCGTCGGAGCCACGCTGAAACATTGAGTCGATAGCAAGACGGGTGCGATCGCGACTATCGGGCATTAGGTGGGCATACACCCGTAGCGTCAGCCCAGGATCAGCATGTCCCATGTACTCGCTGAGCGCCTTGATGTTCTCACCCGCGTCCAGCAGCGCTGAGGCATAGAAGTGCCTGAGGGCGTGCATGCCGTGCTCTCGCGCCGACTCGAACTTGCCGTCACTTCCCGCTTCGGGAATCAGCCCCGCGGCCGCGAGAGCGGGCTTCCACTCCTTGCCGTTGAAGTTGCTGCGCCACACCAGACCCCCTTGCTCCGCCGTGAAGATCAGCCGGGCGGACACCTCCGGCCCTTCCGGCACGTCCCACGGCAACGTGATCGCCATCGGCTTGAAGGCGTCCATATGCGCCCGGAGGGCTTCCGCCACGGAGCCTGGTAGCGGCACGTCCCGCTTCTTGCCACCCTTGGGGAGGGCGAACACCGGGTGCCCTTCCACATGCTTGATCTGCCGAACCACGTGAAGCGTGCATCCGTCGGTGTCGATGGCGTCCTCGGCTAGCCCGAACACCTCGCCCTGGCGCAGGCCGCATCCGGCCCCGACGTTGACCATCGCTTGGTACCGATGCAGAAGGGCCGCGCGAACAGCGAACACCTGGTCGGGCACCCACGGGACTACGGGATGCGGGTCAGGCTTGGGGCGCCGTACGGTCCGGGCTCCGCACGGGTTGCGCGACAACAACGTGTCGTCGACAGCGGCAGAGAGGACCGACTGAACGTCGGCGAAGATGTTCCGGGCGTAGGACGGCCCGATGCCGGGCTTCGCCTCCAGGGCGGCCACGAACTCCCTGATGTGCTCCGGCCGGAAGGTCCCGATCGGACGGGAGCCGAGCACCGGGTAGACGTGCAACCGCAGGCGCCGGCCGAGTTCCTTCCGGGTCATCGGGCTGGGTGTCTTGGTGTCCAACCACTTCTCGGCGTAGTGCCGGAATGTGATCTGCATGGACTTGGGGTCGGTGTACTGACCGCGCGTCATGTCCGTCTCGATGGCGCTGAGCCACTTCTCAGCGAGCCGCTTCTTGCCGTCCGGGAAGCTCTTCGACTTCTCGGTGCCGTCGGGGCCCACGTATCGGGCCCGATAACGCAGGCCGGAGCCGTGGCGGTCGCTCTTGACCCGGACGGTCTTGCCTTCCGGGGTGGTCTCGGTCTTGAACCAGCGGTCTTGGATGTGGCCTGCCATGTGGGGCGTGGTCCCTTCGGAGCATGGGACGGGGAGGGCCACGGCGTGGCCCTCCCCGGGGAGTTGGGTGGTGTGGAGTGCGGCTGGCTCAGGCCGCGTCTTCGAGGGCGACCTGTTCGGCCTCCCACGCCTGCACGGCGGCGGGGTTGAAGCGGAGGTAGCGTCCGACTCGGAAGCCGGTCGGGCCGATGCGCTTGCGTCGCCACTGGTAGACGGTCTCGACGCTCGGGAGGCTGAACATGGTGACTAGGTCTTCAGGGGTGAGGTAACGGTCCGGGAGGCCTCCGCGCAGGAGGGCGCGCGGGTCGGTCGGCTCTTCGGTGGCCATGGTCTGGTGACTCCTCATGTCCGTCGCGGGGTTGTGTGAGGTGTCCTGCGGTGGGTTCTGTGCCGTGGGTTGCGTGCAGGCGCCGGAAGCCTCCGTCTGTCCGAGGTGCGGATTTCTGCGTCACCTGCGTCATCTGCGTCACTCGCCGCTCTGACCTGCGGATTCGCGGTGACGCAGCACGGTGGGGGTGCGTCACCGGTGACGCAGGCCTCCGTCATCCGGTGACGCAGGTGACGCGGGGTGACGCAGGATTCGGCTGTCTGCGTCACCGGTCTTTCGGCAGGTCACCGGCCGTTTTCGGGGCGTGGGTGACGCAGGTGACGCAGCGTCTTCCTATTTAGGACAAATGAGGGGGTGGTGTCTGTTGTGGTGCGCGGCTCAGGACGTGAAGAAGGAGCCGCTTCGCGGCGCGACCCTTGCAGGGCGGCGGTGCCGCCGAACAGCAAGAGGAGCACGCTGGCGGCGGGTGCTCCTCTTGCTTGTGCGGGCGGTCGTGGTGCCCTGCGGTCAGAAGGCCGCTGCCTGCTCGTGCGGGGGCGGGGCGGCCGGCCGCGCGATCTCGATGTAGCGGGATGTGTTCGTGCGTCCCCAGTCGATGAGGACGCCTCGGGCCGCGAGGGTGGGCTGAAGGCGCTTGAGGCGGTCTGAGAGCACCTTGCCGGTGGTCGGCCACCCTTTGGGCAGGAGGCGGAAGTCCTCGCCCGTGTAGAGGCCTGTGAGGCAGTGCAGCCATTCGGCAGACGTCATCCGCTGCTCGGTGCCCGGGTCGACGCCGGCGGCGTGCTTGAGCACGGTCTGTGCCAACAGGTCGCCCTCGATGACGTCGTCGTTGAGGTCGTCCAGGCTGGCCCGGTAGGCGGCGAGAGCTCCCAGACTGGTGGCCGCGTCGAGCTGCGCGCACAGGTGCGCGAAGTCGGCCATGCGCAGGTCCGTCGGGATGTCCGCATCGGCTGCCCGTACCTGCACAGTGAGGTCCAGGAGCGAGCCGAGGATGACGGGCAGCACCTCGGCGAAGTCCGACCACAGTTCCGCCTCGGTGCGACGGACGCGCGGCCGTTCCAGGCGCAGCGGCAGGAGCCGTTCTGCAAGGTCGGGCCGGATCACGCCGACGTCGATGCCGGTCAGGAGCAGGGGGCGGCGGTAGCCGATGCGAAAGACGTCCCCGTCGGTGAACAGGGCCCGCTTGACGTCCTCGGCCCCGGTGACGATGCGGCACATTGCGTCGGAGAGATCCGGCGTCATGTGGGAGAGGTTGTCCAGGGCCGTAACCCAGCCGGCGGCCACGGCCGTGGTCAGGTTCTCCTCATCCTTCGGGGCCCGGCGCAGGTCACCGCTCATGCCCTCGATGATCCGCACGAGCATGCGCCCACCGGTGGACTTCCCGGCGCCCTGCGGCCCGGTGAGGAACGGGGCCGGGACAGGCACGGTCGGTCCGAGGCAGCCGATGAGCCAGGCGATGGCCAGGCACTCCGTCTCCGCAGTGGCGAAGTTGCACAGCCGCATCAACAGGTCGATGCCCTTGCCGTCGGTGTCCTTCACCGGCAGGGGCAGCTCCCCTGTGAGCTGGGTACGCCGCCAGCACACCTCGCGCGGGTCGGGGGTGCGGATCTCCCAGCCGGTGGGGTGGATGCGCACGGACTGCCCGTCGCTGCGCCCGAGGTCCAGCCACGTGGCCCCGTCGAATCCGGGGGCGACGCGGATGTGCACGGGCTGCACGTCCTCGGTCAGCGCCAACGCTTCGATCAGGTCGAGCGCTTCCTTCATAGAGGTGCCGTTGAACACGCCGATGCCGTCCCTGAACAGTCCGACCATGAGTTCCTGCCGGTGGCTGCCGGTGGTGCCCTGCGAGCGGATCGGGCGGGCCACGGGGTGGCCCTTCTTCTGGGCATACACGGTGCCGTCGGCGGTGCGGAAGTACCGGAAGTGCGCTTGCGCGTAGTCGGTGATGATCTCGCGAGCGGGGGTCTTTTCGTCGTCGGACATGGTCACAGTCCCAACGTGGTGCGGGCGTTGGTCCACGCGTCCGTGCAGTGCCGGGCCGTCTCCCCCTTGGCCTGCGCGGCGGTGAACAGACGGGCGACGTGGGCGTTGGTGAGGCAGCCGCACCGGCCGTGCGTGGACAGCACGGCGAGGAACGTCCGGTACACGGTCGCGTGGACAGCGCTGGACGCCTCCGTGATGCGCTGCACGGCCATCGCGACGCCCCGTTCCAGGAACGCGGGCGTGCGGTGTCGGCACTCTCCCCCGCGGGCCCCCGTGGGCACGGCGACGGACGCCGGCCGGGCCGGGGAGGGCTCTTTGACGGCCAGCGCGCGCACGGCGTCCGGCAGGTCGGCCATGGCGCCGGTGCCGGGCCCGAGGTAGCGGGCATAGGCCATGGTCGACTTGATGTCCACGCCGGGGCGGACCGCGTTCCGTGACGTCATGGCGCCCCGGTAGATCCAGTGCTCACCGCGCGTCGTCGGCACGGTCCGCGTGGCGGGTAGGGCGGTGCGGGCCCAGGCGATGGCGTCCGCGTCGTCCAGGTCGACCACGGTCAGCCCGGCGCCGCCGGGGTGGTAGCCAACGCACACCGCCCGCCGCCATGCCGCCGCCCATGCGGGCGAGACGATGACGGCCGGGTCGGTGGTGGCGGCGGCCCAGGCGTGGCAGACGCGGGGGCAGCGGCACGGGCCCGGGGATTTCATGTTCGGCCGACCGCCGCACGCGTTGTCCGCGCACACCGGGCAGTTGCCAAACGGCACCTTCCCCCGGCGCAGGGGCAGCACGGGCACGCCGGACGCCGCGAGACTCAGCGCCGTGTGCTGTGGATAGGGCGTGAGTTGCGTCATGCTGGAAGACCTCCAACAGATCTGAGTGGGTCTGGTTGGGCATGGGCGACCCCGCGGCTTTGGCGAGGCGAAGGGGTCGCCCTTGGCGTAGCTACTGGTAGAAGCGGTTGCGTTTGATGACGGCCTTGCGGATGTTGACCGTGGTCCCGCCGGCGTGACGGCTTGCGCCGAAGATCTGCACGGCGATCCAGCCGCCGAAGATGACCGCGGCCAGCGTGATGAGCTGGGTGATCAGCGCGGTGAGCGCGGTGATGAACGTGGTGAGCAGCAGCAGTCCGCCGCACACGGCGAGGAACCCGACGCCCCCGAGGGCGACGTTCACCGCCCCGCGGGAGACGGCAGGCTTCGCGGCGACCGGTTCCGGCTGCGCGGGGTGTATGGCGTAGCCGGTGACGACCCGTCCGTCGGGCAGGACCACGCTCGCGACCGCCGGAACCGTGCCCGGCTGGACGGACGCGAGCGGCGCCGGTCGCACGGCGGCGGGGGCGATCGGGGTGGGCTGGTGGACTTCCACGGCTCGCTGTGCGGGCGCGTGCGGGGTGTGGCGGGGGTACATGCGGAATCCCTTCCGGTGCTGGGTCGGGGAGGCAGGGATACCCCCTGCCGGGGGTGCTGTGGAGGGGGTTCTCGGGGGTCTGACCTGCATGCCTCGCCGCCTCCCCGAAGGGGTGATTTCGCTGATCAAGGCGGGGGAGGCGGTCCGGGGAGGCTGTTGGGGAGTTCTCCCCGCCTCCCCGGACCGGGGCGGCTTGCCTCCCCGCTACTGGGAGGCGGAAGCGGAACCGTCCCCGTCGCGGTCGGCGACGGCCCGGACGACGTCCTCAGAGCGGACGACCATGCGGCCGTGCGACTTCTTCGCTTCCACGCCGTGGGCGTCCAGGACGCGGGTGAGGTCACCGAACGACCAGCGTCCGTAGGCGTCCTCGCTGAGCACGGACAGCCGCTTGATGACGTCCTGCGTGAACACCCGCTTCTCGTCACCGAGGACGGTGAGGATGTCGGCGAGCGGGTCACGCTGCTCGTCCCGCTTCACGGCGTGCAGGGTGGTGACGCCGCTGCGCAGGGCTTTGGCGCGGTCGGTGATGGCCTGAGCGTCCTCGTCGCCGATGAAGTGCGTGCGCACGGTGATGGACGACTGGCCCTTGGGGATCTCGATGCCGTCGGAGGCGACGACCAGGGTTCCCTTGTCCAGGCCCTGACGCAGCAGGTGCGGGGCGGCGCCGCCGTTGACGGCCTTCTCCCCCAGCGCCATGACGGCCTGCGCTTCGGTGCCCAGCGCGAGTGAGGCGCGGGTGTGGGCGCCTTCCCGGACGAGCTTGGGAAGGTTTTGGTCGGTGGGGTCCTGCGTCCCCTCGTACATGAGCACGTCGACCACACGGCCCTGGTTGTGGACCTTGCGCACGGCCATGAAGTACCGGGAGATGGCCTTCGAGCCGCCGTAGGGGCGCTTCTCGTCATCCACGGCCGGGCACATGAACGCCACCTGCGCCTCGTCCACGATGCCGATGAGCGGATCGAACACCACGGTGGGGTCGGCCTGGCGTTCCGCGATGCGGCGGTTCATCTCATCCACCAGGCCCTCGACCATCTCGGTCGCCTCGATCACGTGCTCATCGGTCGGGCCCTGGATGAGCACGGTGGCCAGCCCGTCGAACATGGCCCAGTCCCCGGCGCCCTTGAGGTCAGCGATCCGGAACTCCACCCGCTTGTCCAGCGACGCCCACAGAGCCAGCGAGCGCAGAGCAGCCGTCTTGCCCTGGTTGGACAAGCCGGTGATGAGCAGGTGGCGCTGATACAGGCTCAGCGACGCCGCATCCCCGCGCAGGTCCTGCCCCCACGGGGCACGGCCCTTGGCGTAGTCGGCGGTCAGCGTCTCATCGGTGACCAGCGGAGACGGCCCGATCGGCTCATCGAGCGCCCCCGAGTCGGCGATCCACAGCCGCACCGTCCGCGCCGCTTGAGGGATGGTGATGAACACTTCGTGCTCATGGCGGCTCAGGTTCTCGGCAAGCTTCCTGCGCTTGTTCTGCACCTCGTTCGTGGCCACCCCGGACGGAAGCGTGACGTCGACTTCGACGCCGCATCCGGCGATGCGGATCGGTCCGAGCATGGACGCGCCGGCGTCGCCCATTTCCTTGATGGCGTTACGCAGTGCGGGCACCCCGAGGTCGCGCAGGGCCTTGACCACGATGGACGGCGTGATCGGCTCCCCCTCACCGGAGCGGACGTTGGCGGGCAGTGCCCAGTTCGGGGCGGCGTGCTGCTTGCGGCCGACCGACCACAGGGCCAGCAGGGCGAGGAACGGGGCGACCGAGAGGAGCGGGCCCCACACGACCTGCACGATCCGGATCAACAGGGCGATGAAGTCGATGGTCGCCGACAGGGGCGTGATGACGTCGCCGACGTGACCGGTGTTGATGGCCATCACGACCCCGAGCGCTACCAGGACACCGACGCTCATCCCGGCGCCGACGGCGATGCCCTTGGCCGCGTCGACCGGGGAGTGCAGGAGGTCCATGCGGCGGTGGTGGCGGGCGGCGCGGAAGCGCTGCAGCCGCTCTTCCCACTCCTGCGCCAGCTCGAGGTTCCCCGCGGCTTCCGCCGCCCGGATCATCCGCTCGTAGCGGGACCCGGTCCGGCCGTCCCACGTGCGGCGGGCCACGATCCGCCCGCCGTTGAGGGTGTAGAGGCTGTGCCGGGCGATGCCGCGCATGGTCGCCTTGGTGTGCTCGTGCGTGACGCCGTTCTTGATGGCGCGTCCGGAGCGCACCCACAGCGGTACGGGTGCGGGCGGTGCAGGGTCGGGGACCACGGTTAGCGTGGTCACGGTCGCGGTGCCGGCGGGCGGGTCGGTGGGCTTGTGGAGGTGAACGACGTTCTCGGACATGCGGGGAGTACTCCTGACTGCCCGGATCGGGCGGGAGTCGAAAGAAGAGAGGGGGTGCCGGGGCGGTCGGGTCGGCGGAAGGGGCGACCGCCCCTGGCGGGTCAGCGGCCCTGACGGGTCCGGTTCTCGGAAGCGCTGAGCTGCGACGGCCTAGTGCGGGGGCCGTCGACCCAGCAGAACGGGCGGATGGTGTCGGCGGCGGTGAAGACACGGATGGCGGCGCCCTCCGGGGCGTGGGGCAGGGCGTAGACGCGTCCGCCGTCGAGGGAGGCCAGCAGGCGGGCGGCGTGGTGCTCGCAGCCGTCGGCGCCGGCGTTGACCGCGTCCAGCACGGTCACCACGGCCGGGCCGACACACGGCGTGGGGTCTTCCGGATGCGCGGACAGGCAACGGTGCTGGTCCACGCTCACCACCACCCCGACGACTTCTTCGCGGCCTTGGCGCGGGCGGCCTCGGTGATGAGCCTCTGCCGTTCGGCGTGCAGGGCGGTGAGCTCCGCGTTCAGCCGCATCTCCGCGGCCGAACCGGTGGTGTCCATCTGCTGTTCCGCGCGGCCGGTGCTGCGGCCCTTCGCGGCACGGTAGGAGCCGCCCGCCAGGGCGCGGGCCATGGCCCGCCGCTCGCTGCCGTTCAGCGGCCACCACTCGCCCCGCCGCACGGCTTCCAGCTTCTTCGTGGTCGCCTGGATCTCACGGTCCAGGCGGCGGATGTCGGAGTTGCCCATCAGGTACTCCCTCGGGAAGTGAACGATCGGTGTGTAGGGCGTCCTGGCAACGGCCCGCTACGGTGGGGATGTGGGCGGGGGACCAGAGCGCGAGACGCGGCCGTGCAAGTGGTGCGAAGCGCCCGTACGGCAGCCACAAAGCCGTTGGCGCCGACGGCGGTTCTGCAACCGGGAACACCGCCGGCGGTACGGCGTACTTTCAGCAGTCCTGCGGTTCCTGGACGGCCTCTAGCCGGTCAGGTCATGCACCAGCCGGAGTCACAGCCGGAGTCCCATTCGTCGAACGGCAAGGTGTCCACGCCGTCCGGGATCGCAGCTCGCAGGGGCCGGTTGAACCGGGTCAGCCACACGTGGTCCTTGCCGAGTTCGTCACGGCGGCGGTTGAGGAGTTCTTCGAGCTGACACGCCTTCTCGAACAGCTCCGGCTCGTTGCGGCGCATGTCGTGCCAGGTCTCCGGCCGGTGGAACGGGCAGAACCAGCACGAGGACTTGGGCGGCACCGGCAGCCCGGCGTTGCGGATGATGCGGGCGCAGTCGATACGGCGGATCCCGCGTTCCAGCAGCGGATACTCGATGACCTCGTGCGGCTCGCAGCGCCGCTTGTTCGCCCGGTGGATCTCATCGAGGCTGATGTTCGATCCCGACCGTGGCGGGGGCGTCCTTGGTCGCGCCGCGGCGTTTGAGTTCGTCGCCGACAACCTTGATTTTGAACTGGGCCGTGCAGGAGCGGGTGCCGGGCGCCCCGTTCGACATCCGCACCGGGATCTGCAGCGACCGCGACCCGTCCCGGGTGAGGTCCTGATACAGGGTGCGGACCTCACCCGAGCGCTTCATCACCCGGTCCAACACGACCAGCTCAAGGCCGTGCGCTTGCGCGTAGGGGATGGCGTACTGGCGCAGGTAGGCCAGGGTGGCGGGGTGCTCGGAGTCGTCCCCGACGTTCGCCATCAGGAACGTGCGATAGTCCAGCTCCCCGGTGGCGGCGAGGACCAGGGCGGCGGTGGACTGCACGCCCCCGCCGAAACTGAACGACTTCACCGCATCCGTCGTGCTGACGCTGCTCACGCGACCACCCGCTTCCACGCGGCCCGAAGCCGGACCTCGGACGCGGCGTGGCCCTTCGCGCGGAAGCGGCTGGCCATCTCGCGGTAGGACAGGGCCGGATCTTCGCTGTGCCGGATCTGGTCGACCAGCACATCGAGCGCGTCATCCGTGAGAGCGGGCCCCGTCTCCAGCGCCGGTACCGACTCCATCGGCCCCCACACCGGGAGCTCCCAGCGGGGCGTGACCTCGGGTGCGACGCGGTGCGTCACGCTGGTCAGCGCCCTGCCGGTGTCCTCGCCCCGACGGGCCGCCTCCAGCGTCGACCACGCCGCAGACAGCGTCTGCGCGGTCCTGGCCTGCACTCGTGCGACGCGCGCCCCGGCCTGCGTCACGGCCGTCAACCGGGTCTCCTCGGTGGCCGCTTCCGCCCGCAGCCGGGCGCGGGCCACGGCCGCCTCATCGCGCGCCTCCTGCTGTATGCCTCGGATCGCACCGAGCGCGGACGGGGTGAGCGCGGTGCGCTCCCACAGCCCGTGCACCAGCCATAGCGCCTTCGCGGCGATCGGGAGCCAGGCGACGGCCAGCCACGCGCCGGGTGAGTCTTCCCCGAGCGCGTGCGCGACCAGGACGCCGGTGGCGATGAGGCCGAACGACCAGCCGACGGCGGTGACTGTGCGGTTGTGGTCGCCCTGGGCGGCGAGGCGGCGTTCGTAGGCGAGGGTGGCCAGCCATCCCCCGTCGATCCCGAGACCTACGACCACGGCGACGGGCCACGGCACCGCGGTGCCGAGCCACATCACGACCACGGCCAGGGTGAGGACCATGGACACCGCCGTCATCGCGACGGCGGGAAGAACGGTCTTGCCCCTCAAGCCGCACCCCCGGGCAGGCTCGCGGCGGCGGTGCGGTTGGCCAGGTCCACCCGCGCGGCGAGCGCCCGACGGCGGGCCCGGCGGATGCGCCGGGCGTCCAGCTCGGTCGGGGTGCGGTCGAGGGTGGTGATGTGCGCGTCGAGCAGGTCGACGTCCGCGAGGATCACGGGCATCTCCAGCTCGATCGCATCCAGCTCCGTGCCCGTGGGTTCCATCCACGGCTCGAACGCGGTAACAGCTTCCTGAACAGTGACGATGTGGCTCATTGGGTCGTGGTTCCTCTCACAGGCGGAACGGCCCGAACCGTGCCCCCGGTGTTACAGCACCGGGGGCACCTGCCGTTGAAGTCGGTAGATCCGGCTCCCCTCAGCCCTGCTCGTGCGAGACGAGCAGGGGAGGCAACCGGCCCGCAGCTCTTGAGCTGCGGAAAGGTCGAGTTGCGCTGTACTCGCACGTGGAGTCAGAACCCACGCACGCCGCCCTCTTGCTTGCAGAGGTGGGGCGGTTTCCCTCAGCACGCTGTTGAGTTGTCAAGGAACGACCGGCAAGGGGCCCGCCAATAGAGGCGAGCTGTCCCGAACCGGTACGGCCTGGAAGCAGCCCAAAGAAGACCCCTCCAACTCACTGTCCTAGGACTGCGAGCGGCTTGAGATGACAGTGTCACGCTGTCCTAGGACTGTCAACAGTCCTAGGACTATGTGGTTCACTGGTTGCGTCGAGAGGAGTTCTACGTGGCACCGAAGTGGCGCGACCTGGCGGACAGGTTCGCGGAGCAGATCAAGACCGGCCACTTGCTGCCGGGAGCCCCGTTGCCCCAGATCAGAGAGCTAGTAGAGGCGGGGGAAGGCTCAAAGGAGACCGTCCACAAGGCTTATAAGGCCTTGGAGGCTGAGGGCCTTGTGACGTCGACGCGCGGCCATGGCACCGTCGTGCGTCAGCGCGCTGCGCTCAAGCGGCTGGGTATCGCCCGGTACGACAAGGCGAAATGGCGCGACGGCGAGGAAGTCGCGTTCATCGCTGACCGCGTCGCGTCGGGACGCGCCTACAAGCGCAACGAGCAGACGCAGACCGTGAGCCGTGTCGAGGCAGACAACCTCATTGCGGAGGGGCTGGGTGTCCCAGTCGGCTCCGAGGTGTACGCACGCGCCCGACTGGTGAAGGAAGGGACCCAGCCGACTCACGCCCTGACCAGCTACTACAGGCCGGAGCACGTCGCGGGGACACGCATCGTCGACCCCACCCCGGGCCCTGCCGGCCGTGGCGGCGGGTACCGGGTCCTCTATGACGCCGGATACGAGATCGACCACATGAGAGAGGCCTTGTTCGCCCGAATCCCGACGGCGGATGAAGTGCAGCTCCTACAGCTCCCCGCCGGTGAGCCCGTAGTCGAGCTGCACCGGACCACGTACACGGCGGATGGCACGGTGGTTGAGTTCGCCGTGGGCGTCCACGCGGCTTCTCGCTTCGCGTGGGAGTACGACTTCAAGGTTCCCGACTCGGCGCAGGACAGGAAGGGGCAGGAATGATCTCGGCGCAGGCATGGGCGGATGCTCGACTCCTGTGGGACTACCACTTCATGCACCATGACCCACGGCCGTGTTCGGTGGCAGTGGGGCTGGGCAGTCACGACCTTGACGTGGCTGACGTGGCAGCGGAGCTGTACCACCAGGGCATGGCGCCGGTCATCGTCTTCACGGGGGCCACCAGCCCCACGACCCGGGCGCGCATGCCGCGCGGTGAAGCTGTGCACTACCGAGAGCGGGCGTTGCAGCTAGGGGTGCCCGAGTCCGCGGTACTCCTGGAACCGCGTGCCACGAACACCGGCGAGAACATCGAGTTCACGAAAGCGGTGCTGGAAGAGGCCGACGTCAAGGTCTCGTCCGTCCTGCTCGTGAGCAAGCCGTACGAAGAGCGGCGCTCGTACGGCATGATGCGGAAACTTTGGCCAGAGGTCGAAGTGGTGTGCGCGTCTACGCCGATGGGCTTGGAGGAGTACGCCGACTCCATCGGAGACGCTCGCATGGTGATCGACATGATCGTGGGCGCCCTGCAACGAGTGTTCGTCTTCCCGAGGTTGGGTCTTGCCATCGAGCAGGACGTGCCAGACACCGTTGTAGCCGCCTTTGAGCGGCTGTGCGTCGAAGGCTTCACTAGCCGACTCATGCCAGCGGACGTTGCTCCCCGCCCCGGCACGTGAAGCCAAGGGGGAGTCAGCTCGGCCCCCGTCACGGACTTCTGGCAGTTTGTCGGATCTTACTGCGATGACCTGCAGTCTCTCGTAACGTGAAGTGCCGTACACGTCACGGAGGAGGCACGGTCGATGGCAGGTCCCAAGACAACGCTGTGGGAGCTTGAACCGCACACGCGCGCGAAGCATGACCTGCTACGCCGGTACCTCGGCGGCTGGTTTCCCGTGCTCTCCGCGTACAACGGCCGCATCGTTTTTCTCGACGGCTTCGCGGGCCCCGGGGCATACGACAACGGCGAACCCGGGTCCCCCCTCATCGCACTCGACACGCTCCTCAATCACTCATACTTCCCGAAGATGAGGTGCGAGTTCCTTTTCTTCTTCTGTGAGGCGGACACAAAGCGGTTCGAAAGCCTGCAAGGACTAATCGAGACTTACAAAGCAGAGAATGCCCCATGGCCATCTAACGTCAAGGTGGAAGCAGTCAATTCACCGTTCGCCCAGACGGCTACAGACCTGCTTTCCTACATCGGAACACAGAAAAGGAAACTGGCCCCCACCTTCGCATTCGTGGACCCGTTCGGCTTCTCCGGTCTACCCATGAAGCTTCTTGCTGACCTCCTGTCGTTCGACCGATGTGAACTGTTCGTAAATTACATGGTCAACTTCGTCAACCGCTTCGCCGGTGCCGGAAATGTCGACCACCACCTGACCGAACTATTCGGAACTGACGAGTACAAGGAAGCGGCCTTTCTTCAGAGAAAGGACCGACAGCAATTCATGCACGACCTCTACCAAAGGCAGCTTTCCGAGGTCTGCGGGTTCCCCTACGTACAGTCCTTCGCGATGATCAACCGAACCGGAAACATCGGCTACTACCTCTTCCATGGCACACGAGATGTCAAGGGTGTCGAGCTGATGAAAGACGCCATGTGGAAAGTAGACCCAGGCGGCGGCTTCACATTCTCTGACCGCCTAGCGGGGCAGGACGTGCTTTTCACCGAGGACGATATCGACGTCACGCCGCTCCGCGCTGTCCTACTCGACACGTTCTCAGGGCGGACCGTCGACATCACCCAACTCGAAGAGTTCACGCTGATCAATACGCCGTATCGCAAGACTCACCTGCGGAGACCAGTGCTTGGGCCGCTTGAAAAAGAAGGCCTCATCCATGTAGCTCGACGGGGGCGTGCAGGGTTCCCGACTGGCACTCGGGTGACCTTCCCCAATTTCTGATACAGCTACAGTCCGGCGTGAAGCCTGGCGGTAGGGTACTCACTCCAGGTGCGGCCTAGAAGTTCCCTACCTCCGGCTTTCGGTGTGATGCCACCCCATTGCTTGAAGAAAAATGGAACTTCTCCTTGGCGACAAATGTCAAGGATCTCAACCGCCCATTCTTCCTCCATTCTCCTGTGGCCAGGACCGGACTCACCGCCGACAATCACCCAGTCGACGCCTTTCAGATCCAGGTTAGGCAAAGGACCTAGAAGTGGCTCACACGAAAGGAAGCGCACGGCTGCCGGTACCTGGCGCAGGTCATTCACTCTCGTCAAGAACTTCTCGCTCTCGACAGATACGCCCATCCAGACATTCTGCGGCCATTCAAGGCGGTCCGCGAGTAGCGATAGCCGTCGCGACCTCTTAGTCAGGATTTGATATGTGTGCCGAGGTGTACTCCGCATGACCTCAAATACATCTTGAATGAAGGGAAGTGGCACTCTGGCATGGAAAAGATCTGACATGGAATTAACGAAAACAGTGCGAGGCGCCTTCCACGTGTAAGGAGTACCCAAAGAGTCCGAATGCGTCTTGACTCCGAATCCAGGCCCGGACGTGCGCGGGTCACCATCAGACTGATATTTCGGAGCTCCCATAGCCTTGAGCCGTTTCGCTAGCGTGAGCGCATAGCAATTATCGCAACCTTCTGATATCCGGTCGCACCCAGTACTTGGGTTCCAAGTCGCCTCAGTCCACTCAATGGAGCTGCGGTCGCTCATCTCGCCCTCCGTTGCCACGCCGTGCACAATTCACCAAGGTTGTAACGCTCATGACCGCTAGTAGGTACCTCCCATCAAACCATCTGGGTCTGACACCGGCGCTCAGCTCCATCATTCATCCTGCTTCCCGGCTCAACCCTGGCGAGTGACTGGGGCGATAGGGACAGCAGGGCACAGGTCAGCCGTCTACAGTCAGCGCGTCGTATGCCCTGCAGGTGCACGCTCTCGGACGACCCCACCCCACTGGCGAGCCGGGCCGTCTCTGGGCCGTCCGAGGGCGGCCAACAACGACAGAGGACGACAGTCGACGACAGCCCTACCCCTGCTCAGAGACGGTGCTTGGGGAACCGGCGCAGGTGCTCATCCGTGAAGGTGAGTTGAGGAACTCCAGAGCTTGCGCGCAGGATGACCGGCATGACCTCTATCGAGCGCCCCTTCCTCAACCGCCGCCTCGCAGAGTTCGGGACGACGATCTTCGCGGAGATGTCCGCGCTGGCCCTGAGCACGGGCTCGATCAATCTGGGCCAGGGGTTCCCCGACACCGACGGCCCCGAGGAGGTCCGCGAGGCGGCCGTACGGGCCCTGCGCGACGGGCGCGGCAACCAGTACCCGCCCGGCCCCGGCGTCCCCGAGCTGCGGGCCGCCGTCGCCGCGCACCAGCGGCGGCGCTACGGGCTGTCCTACGACCCGGACACCGAGGTCCTGGTCACCGCGGGCGCCACCGAGGCCATCGCCGCCGCGCTGCTGGCGCTGGTGGAGCCCGGTGACGAGGTGATCGCCCTCGAGCCGTACTACGACTCGTACGCGGCGTGCATCGCGATGGCGGGCGGCACCCGGGTGCCGGTCACCCTGCGGCCGGACAGCGAGGGGGGCGCCTCGTTCCGGCTGGACCTCGACGAACTGCGCGCCGCCGTCACCGACCGCACCCGCCTGCTGCTGATCAACACCCCGCACAACCCGACCGGCACCGTGCTGACGCGCGCGGAGCTGACCGCCGTCGCCGAGCTGGCCGTCGAGCGGGATCTGCTGGTGGTGACCGACGAGGTGTACGAACACCTGGTCTTCGACGACGCCGAGCATGTGCCGCTGGCCGCCTTCCCCGGCATGCGGGAGCGGACGGTGACGATCAGTTCCGCGGGAAAGACCTTCTCGTTCACCGGCTGGAAGGTCGGGTGGATCACCTCCGCGCCGGGGCTGGTGACGGCGGTGCGCTCGGCGAAGCAGTACCTGACGTATGTGGCGTCGGGGCCGTTCCAGTACGCGGTCGCGGAGGCCCTCGCGCTGCCGGACTCGTACTTCACCGCGTTCCGCCAGGACATGCTGGCCAAGCGGGATCTGCTGGCGGCGGGCCTGACGGACGCGGGATTCAAGGTCTTCAGGCCGGCCGGCACCTACTTCGTCACCACCGACATCCGCCCCCTCGGCGAGAGCGACGGCATCGCCTTCTGCCGCGCCCTGCCCGAGCGCGCGGGCGTCGTCGCCATCCCGAACGCCGTCTTCTACGACCACCGCGAGCAGGGGGCACCCTTCGTACGGTTCGCGTTCTGCAAGCAGCGGGCGGTACTGGAGGAGGCCGTGCGGCGCCTGAAGACGCTCGCGGGGTGAGGCGGGCGCGGGGCTCAGGGGCGCGGTGGGCCCCGGACACAGCACAGCCCGGCCCGAGCACCCGGCCGTACCGGCCGGTGCCCTGACCGGGCTCCCGAAGGGCCCTGGGCCGTCCTACTCGTCGCCCTCGGGCTCGTCCGAGTCGTTGATCTCCTTCTCCAGGCCGAGCTGCTCGACCAGCCAGCGGTCGAACTCGATCGCCGCGCGCACCCAGCTGACCGTCGACGAGACGAAGAACTCCAGGTTGACCCCGGTGCCGATCAGCATCTGGGCCTCGCCGATGAGACGGACGGTGCCGTCGTCGTGGGTGTGGCTGTAGACCTTCGGCCACAGGGTCCGCCGGTTCCAGTCGTCGATGGACTCCAGAAGCTGCGGCTTCTCGTCGATCGGGTGGGGGCGGTCGTAGAACGTCCGCACCGAGAAGACCTGCTGGTCGTCCTCGCCACGGAACATGAAGTACGTACGGAACTGCTCCCACGGCGCCGCGAGGTCACCCTCTTCGTCGACGACGTACTTCAGCTCCATCTGGTCGAGGAGCTGCTTCACAAGGTCCTGATCCGGGACGACGGGGCCCGCCGGTCCTTGGGGCTCGGGCTGGGGCTTGCCCCCGAAGTTCGGAATCGAGGACGGGTCGATGGTCACCGTGAATTTCCCTTCGTACGGATTCCGCCATCCTCCCCCATGCGGGGAGGGGGGTGGCAAGCCCCGCCGTAGTCTGTCCGCCGTTGGCGGACGTGATCCGGCCGGTCGGCCGGTGCGGGGCATGAGGTGGGGGCCATGGCAGACGCACGGGACGGCGCGGCGACGGGGCGGGACCGGCCCCGGGGGCGCACCCGGTGGGGGGTCTTCGCGGCCGTCGCGGCCGTGCCGGTGCTGGTCGTGGGCACCCTCGTGGTGGGCTTGGTGGCCTTCGTCCTGACCGACGCCGAGGACGTCGGCGCATACGTCGCCGAGAAGGCGGACTGCGGCCGGGCGCTGGCCTTCGGCGGGGCGGCGCTGCCCGAGGGCGCCCGTACCGAGTCGTGCACGGTGGCGCGCGGGATCGACACGGGCTACACGGCGGTCTTCCGGATGCCACGCGCCGACGTACGCGGCTGGCTGGCGGGCACCTACCCGGCCGCCCCGGCGCCCCGGAGCGGGTGCGTGGACGCGGACGCGGACCTGTGTCTCGACCTCGGCCACTCGGACGCCCTGCCCTCGGACGTCGACGCGCACGGTGTGCAGGTGACGGGGGAGCACGAGGACGCCCGGACGGCGCTGGTGCGCTTCTCGGCGTTCACGGTCTGACGCGACGCCCACGCCGAGAGGCGCACCGGCCGGGCTAGAGCGTCTTGCCGGTCGCCGGTCCCACGATCAGGCCGTCACCGAAGGTGTCCACCCGGACCGTGTCGCCGTCCTTGATCTCGCCGGAGAGGATCTCCTTGGCGAGCCGGTCGCCGATCGCGGTCTGGACGAGACGGCGCAGCGGGCGGGCGCCGTACGCCGGGTCCATGCCCTCGTCGGCGAGCCAGGCCAGGGCCGCGTCGCTGATCTCCAGGGTGAGCCGGCGTTCGGCGAGCCGCCGGGCCAGCCGGTCGATCTGGAGCCGGGCGATCCGGCTCAGCTCGTCCTTGTTCAGCGCGGAGAAGACGACCAGGTCGTCGAGGCGGTTGAGGAACTCCGGCTTGAAGGACGCCCGGACCACCTCCAGCACCTGCTCCTTCTTCTCCTGCTCACTGCTGATCGGGTCCACCAGGAACTGGCTGCCCAGGTTGGAGGTCAGCACCAGGATGGCGTTGCGGAAGTCGACGGTGCGCCCCTGGCCGTCCGTCAGCCGCCCGTCGTCCAGCACCTGGAGCAGGATGTCGAAGACCTCCGGGTGGGCCTTCTCGACCTCGTCGAGCAGGACGACGCTGTACGGCCGGCGCCGCACCGCCTCCGTCAGCTGGCCGCCCTCCTCGTAGCCGACGTACCCGGGCGGGGCGCCGACCAGCCGGGCGACGCTGTGCTTCTCGCTGTACTCGCTCATGTCGATGCGGACCATGGCCCGCTCGTCGTCGAAGAGGAAGTCGGCGAGGGCCTTGGCGAGTTCGGTCTTGCCGACACCGGTGGGGCCGAGGAAGAGGAACGAGCCGGTGGGCCGGTCCGGGTCGGCGATGCCCGCGCGGGAGCGACGTACGGCGTCGGACACCGCGCGCACGGCCTCGGTCTGCCCGATGAGCCGCCTGCCGATCTCGTCCTCCATCCGCAGCAGCTTCTGCGTCTCGCCCTCCAGCAGCCGGCCGGCCGGGATGCCGGTCCAGGAGGCGACGACGTCCGCGATGTCGTCGGAGCCGACCTCCTCCTTGACCATGGTGTCCTTGGCGACCTCCTCCTCGGCCTCCGAAGCTGCCTCCAGGTCCCGCTCCACGCCCGGGATCTCCCCGTACAGCAGCTTGGAGGCGGTGTCGAAGTCGCCGTCGCGCTGAGCGCGTTCGGCCTGCCCGCGCAGTTCGTCGAGCTTCTCCTTCAGCTCACCGACCCGGTTGAGGGACTGCTTCTCCTTCTCCCAGCGGGCGTTCAGGCCGCGCAGCTCCTCCTCCTTGTCGGCGAGGTCGCGGCGCAGCTTGTCCAGGCGCTCGCGGGAGGCGGCGTCGGTCTCCTTGCTGAGGGCCAGCTCCTCCATCTTCAGCCGGTCGACGGCGCGCTGGAGTTCGTCGATCTCGACCGGCGAGGAGTCGATCTCCATACGGAGCCGGGACGCGGCCTCGTCGACGAGGTCGATGGCCTTGTCGGGCAGGAAGCGTGAGGTGATGTACCGGTCGGACAGGGTCGCGGCCGCGACCAGCGCGCTGTCCGCGATCTGCACCTTGTGGTGGGCCTCGTAGCGCCCCTTGAGTCCGCGCAGGATGGCGATGGTGTCCTCGACACTGGGCTCGGCGACCAGCACCTGCTGGAACCTGCGCTCCAGCGCCGGGTCCTTCTCGATCCGCTCGCGGTACTCGTCGAGGGTGGTGGCACCGACCATGCGCAGCTCACCGCGGGCGAGCATGGGCTTGAGCATGTTGCCCGCGTCCATGGCCGAATCGCCACCGGCCCCGGCGCCCACGACGGTGTGCAGCTCGTCGATGAAGGTGATGATCTGCCCGTCCGAGTCCTTGATCTCGGCGAGCACGGTCTTCAGCCGCTCCTCGAACTCGCCGCGGTACTTCGCCCCGGCGACCATGGCGCCGAGGTCGAGCGCGACGAGCCGCTTGTTGCGCAGGGACTCGGGGACGTCACCCTTGACGATCCGCTGGGCGAGCCCCTCCACGACGGCGGTCTTGCCGACGCCCGGCTCACCGATCAGCACGGGGTTGTTCTTGGTCCGCCGGGACAGCACCTGCACGACCCGCCGGATCTCCTGGTCCCGCCCGATGACGGGGTCGAGCTTGCCCTCCCGGGCGGCGGCGGTGAAGTCGGTACCGAACTTCTCCAGGGCCTTGTACGACCCCTCGGGGTCGGCGTTCGTCACCCGGCGGCCGCCGCGCGCCGTGCGGAAGGCCGCCAGCAGCTTCTTCGCGCCGGCGCCGTGCCGGGTCAGCACCTCGCCCGCCGCGCCGCCCTTCGCGGCGATCCCGATCAGCAGGTGCTCGGTCGAGACGTACTCGTCCTTGAGCTCCTGGGCCCTGGCCTGGGCGTCGGCGATCACGGCGAGCAGGTCCCGGTTGGGCTGCGGGGGCGCGACCGTGGAGCCGGTCACGCTGGGCAGCTGGGCGAGGACCTTCTCGGTGCCGGCGCGTACGGCCGCCTGATCGGCGTCAACCGCGGCCAGCAGGTCGGTGACGTTCTCGTTCTCCCGCCCCTGGAGCAGAGCGAGCAGCAGGTGCGCGGGGGTGAGGTCGGCGTGTCCCTCGGTCACGGCCCGGTTGCCGGCCGCGTTGATGGCGTCCCGGCTCCGGTTGGTCAGCTCGGCGTCCACGTGTCCGTTCTCCTCCTTGCGTGAGCGACTGACTCAGGCAACTTCCACAAAGTTGAGTCTATTCCACTCAAGGGCGTAGGTGGGAGCGACCCGGGGTCTCTATGGAGTAACCCGGAGGAAGCCTTGAACGCGCCATCGCCAGGGAGCGGCACTTTCGGCCACACTCGAACGGGCATCGGATAGTCCGGGATAGCGCGAAAAATGCGCAAAAACTGCAGCGGCGTCACCGTGTTCAGGTCACGGTGACGCCGCTGCGGGGGGAAGCACCTGAGCGATCTGTTACGACGGGGGAATCGCGTCAGGCACTGCGGGGGGTGGCCGAGATGGTCATGGCGCCGGATGGCTCCGGCTCCGCCAGACGATGGTCCCGCTGGTCCAGGTTCACAAAGATCATTCCGTACCGGATGGCGCACCGCACCGGCTGCGGCGCCCCCCGAGGCCGCCGCAGACACCGATACGCCCGCACGTCGTCGTCATCGTCCCTGGTGACGACGACGGGCTCACCGAACACCGTCACCATCAACGAGTCACCGCTGTGGGGGATGGCGGTGGCCAGATCGATGAAGTGCCATCCGGATCGATAGGCGGTGGCCATCTCTCTACGGAAGGAGCGGTCGTCGGGTGGAGTGGTCATGATCAGTCCCACGTGGTGTCAGCCGGGAACGCCAGAGCGTCTCCATCACCGGACACCGCTGATACTGACCGCACAACGTCCGTCGCCGCATCACTCTTCGCACCAGAGAGGCCACTCAGTGTTCCGAAGGCCACAACGGCGGAGAAGGCGGCGACAAGCACCGAGCGAAGCATTCTCTTACGCATAGTCGGCTTCGTCCTCACTTGAAGGTCCCCTCTTCCCCCGTCGGATAAGACGATGGCTCATTCAGGCACGTCATGGCCACACAATCGATGCATCATGTTCCTGCATGTTCAGGACCCTGGGGGGTGGAGATTTGGCATCGAATGGGACGAAGGCGACGCATCCTCACGCGGTGACCGAGCTGTGTGACGAAGGCGGTCGTCTCTATGCCAACGCCCTCCGTACAGGACGTATCGCCCGTACGGAGGTGGAAGCCGCGCCCTGCCTGATGGAGTTCGCCCTGCTCCACCCCGATCCGGACGACCCGGACTGGCTGCTGCCGCTGCCGCCGTCCGTCGCCCTGGCCCAGCGGCTCAATCCCATTGAGCGCGAGATCACCGAGCGTCGGCGGACGTCCATCGAACTGGCGGACGTCTTCGCGCCGTTCATGTCCATCGGGGCCCAGCAGGTCACGCCCGCGCACTCGATCACCGTCCTGGAGGGTCTGGACCGGATCAACGACGCGCTCGACCTGGCCACCGCGCAGTGCCGGTCCGAGGTGCTCACGGTGCAGCCGAGCCGAGGCAAGCGCCCCGAGAACCGGCTCATCGAGGCGATGGAACGCGACCGCACGCTCATCGAGCGCGGGGTGCGGATCCGGACGCTCTACCAGCACACCGCCCGCTACAGCCCCGAACGGCTCGCCTACATGGAGCAGTTCGCCGACGGGAAGGCGGAGTACCGCACCATCGACGAACTGGTCGAGCGGCTCATCATCTGCGACGAGAGCGTGGCCTTCATCCCGGTCCGCGACGACCGACAGGTCGCCCTGGAGCTGCGCCACCCCGGCCTGGTGAGCTACCTGATCAAGGTGTTCGAGTTCATGTGGAGCCGCGCGGTCCCGCTCAGCGCCGGCGCCCCCTACGAGACCGCGCCCGACGGCATCTCCGAGGTCCAGTACTCCATCGCCAAGCTGCTCGTGGAGGGCCACGTCGACGAGGCCATCGCCCGGCGTCTGGGCATGAACGTCCGCACCTGCCGGGCCCACATAGCCAAGCTGGCCACGGCCCTGGGCAGCGGCAGCCGCGCCCAGCTGGGCTATCTCATCGCACAGTCGGGGATGCTGGAGCGCGAGCACTGAGGCCTGCGGCGCCGGAGCCGCGGGCGTCGGGGCCGAGAGCGTCGAGGCCGCGGGCACTCAGGCCGCCGACGCCGGAGGCGAGAGCACCGGGCCGAGGCCCTGGCGCCGGGAGCGCCAAGGACAGGAGACGCCGGGCGCCGCGAGGACCGGGGTCGAGAGCACTGAGACCTGCGCCGCCGGAGCCGGGGGCACGGGGCCGAGAGCGTCGAGGCCGCGGGCACTCAGGCCGCCGACGCCGGAGGCGAGAGCACCAGGCCGAGGCCCTGGCGCCGGGAGCGCCAAGGACACGAAGCACCAGTCGGGGATCGGTGACCCGGACGGTGTGGAGCAGAGCGGGGCTCACGGGGCCTCAGCGGGCCGTTGGGGAGCCTTGGTCGGGGAGGGTGAGCTCCGCGGCCGAGAGTGGCCGCGCGGGGCCGTCCAGGCCGACCTGCGCTATCCGGACCCCCAGTTGCGTCCGGCTCGCCGCCCCGAGCGTCTCGGAGAGGCGGGCGATATGGGCCCGGCAGGTACGGACGCTGATGCCGAGCCGCTCCGCGATCACCGCGTCCTGGTGCCCCTCCGCCAGCAGCGCCGCGATCGACTGCTCACGGTGGGAGATGCCCTCGATACCCGTGTCCGGGAGCGGGGCGGTGAGGGGGATCGCCAGCCGCCACAGGCGCTCGAAGACCGTCACCAGGTACTCCACCAGCGCCGGGTGCCGCAGCTCAAGGGCCATCGTGCGGTCCGCGTTCGCCGGGATGAAGGCGACCGTGCGGTCGAAGAGGATCAGGCGGTCGATGACCTCGTCCAGGGTCCGGGCCTCGACGGCGTCGCCCATCAGCTCCAGGTAGTTGAGCAGCCCCTGGCCGTGCCGCGCGACGTGGTTGTACAGGTCGCGCATCCGCACGCCCCGCCCCCGCAGCGCCAGCGCCCGGTGCAGGCCCTCCGACAGCTCGTGCTCGCGCCGGATGCCCCCGGGCTGCACGGTGAGCACCTCGGTCGTGCACGCCGCCGTGGCCTCGTCGAGCGCCGCCTGGATGCGTGAGGGGCCGTCCAGGACCCGGATGGCCATGCCCTCCGAGGAGGAGGCCTGGCCGCCGAGTCCGGCGTACCACTCGAAGGCCGCGACCGCCGAGCCCACCCGTCGCTGACTGACGCTGATCTCGTCGTACACCCCGCGCAGCAGCCGGGTCATCACCTCCTGCGGGGAGGTCGGGACCAGCCAGTCCATGTCGTCGGGGTCGGGGTGCAGCAGGGCGAGTTCCAGCAGACAGGGCACCGGCTCCGCGTCGCGGCGCGGCACACGGCCTCGCCGTACGGCCCGGGAATACACACGATCCCCGGCCTCGCACAGTCGGTCAGCACCATGCGGATGCTCGTCCGTCCCGTGCCCGGCCATGGCCCATTCCACCCCCGGTTCCAGCCTCTTCCGCAGCGCAACTATGCGCGGACCGGACCTGCACCGCAACACGGCTCCCTCCTGGGTGACCGTGGGAAACCGCCGGTATGGCCAGAATTCTCCCTCCCCCCGCCCGTCACATCGCAACAAGCTGACGGCGGCGTGTTCAGGCCCCGCCGAGGTCGGCACCGCCCGGCCGCGCGGCCCGGACCGCGCTCGGAAATCTGACCGGAAGAATGACCGAAGGGGCGGTGCGCTCCGAGCGCGAACCACCCCTCCACCCACCCGTGCACCGCACCGGCCGCCCGTTACTTGAGGCCGAGCTCCGCGCAGGCGTCCTTGTACTCGGCCGTGCAGATCTCGGCGACCTTGTGGATGCCGTCCGCGACCACCGTGTCCTTGATGTTCTCGCGGGTCAGCGCGACCACCGACACCAGCTGGGCCGGGATGCCCTTGTGGGTCGGGCTGTCGACCCGGTCGCGGGCGAGGGCGTCGAACTGGATGTCCCTGCTCTGCACCTTGGCCACGGCCATCTCCGCGGCGGCCTCGGCCTCCTGCGGGTAGGACTTGTAGACGCTCATGTACTGCTCACCGGAGACGATCCGCTGCACGCCCGCGAGTTCCGCGTCCTGTCCGGTGATGGGCGGCAGATCGGTCACGCCGGCCGCCTCCAGGGCCTTGATGACGCCGCCGGCCATGCCGTCGTTGGCGGAGTACACGGCGGCGATGTTGTCCTTGCCGATCTTCTCGATCGCCTCGGCCATGTTGGCCTCTGCGTTCTCCGGCTTCCAGTCCTTGGTGTCGAAGGACTCTTCGATCGTCACCTTGCCGCTCAGCTCCGACATGGCGCCCTGCTTGAACTGCTTGGCGTTCGGGTCGGTCGGCGAGCCGTTCATCATGACGATCTTGTCGGCGCTGTCGATCTCGCTGCCCAGCGCGTCGATCAGGGACCGGCCCTGGACCTCGCCGACGAGTTCGTTGTCGAAGGAGATGTACGCGTCGATGGGGCCCTCGGCGAGCCGGTCGTAGGCGATGACCGGGATGCCCGCTTCCTTGGCCTTCTCCACGCCGCCCGCGATGGCGTGCGAGTCCACGGCGTCCAGCAGGATGACGTCGACCTGCTCGTCGATCATCTGCTGCATCTGGCTCGCCTGCTTGCCGGCGTCCGCGTCGGCGTTGGCGTACTGGACCTCGCCCTGGTTCTTGGTGAGCGCGGCCACCCGCTCCCTGATGATCGGGTAGTCGAACTTGTCGTACCGCGTGTTGGCCGTCTCCGGCAGCAGCAGGCCGACGGTGATGTCGTTGCCCTTGGTGGGGCTCGCGTCGCTGCTGTCGCCGGTCGCCCCCAGTACGCCACAGCCTGCCAGCGACAGGGTCAACGACGATGCGACCACGGATATGGCGATACGACGACGCATGGATGAGCCCACTTCTGCTGCTTCCGGAGGTGGCCGCGGCACTGCGGCCCGGATGACTGAAAAGCCAACGCGTCAGCGCCCCTCAGCGTCAAGGGAAATCACTTAACGAGATGGCAACATCACGTTCCGCTTAGCCCGTGAACACGCGGCGAAACCTCCTCCCGAGACCCTCTACGATCCCTCCATTCATGGGGAGTTGAGGCACAGAAGGAGCCCCGTACAAGCAGTCCCTTTCGTCACGTGTCGTGATCACGAGCGCGTACCGGACTCGCCCGAACCCGACAGAGGACCGAATGAACCCAGCCAGCAGAACAGGGAGAGCTCACCCCCCCGGGTTCCGGTCACCCGCGTCTGGTCGCCCCGCTGACGGCCGCTCACGCGAAAGGGCCGGGAGGTTCGCCTCTCGGCTCCTCCCGGCCCCTTCCAGCCGTACGGCTTTCGCCGCGCGCCTCAGTCGCCCTGCTGCTGCCGCTTCGGGCGCCACACCACCAACGCGCTGGTCTGCTGCACCTCCTGGTACGGCACCAGGTCACGGCGGTAGGAGGCGTGCACCGCGGCCTCACGCTGCTGCATCGCCGCCGCCGCGCCGTCCAGCGCGCCCTGGAGCTCCGCGACGCGGGACTGGAGTGCCGCGACCTGATTCTCCAGTTCGATGATGCGTTTGATGCCGGCCAGGTTGATGCCCTCGTCCTGCGACAACTGCTGCACCTGGCGGAGCAGTTCGATGTCGCGGGCCGAGTAGCGCCGGCCCCGGCCGGCCGTGCGGTCCGGAGACACCAGCCCCAGCCGGTCGTACTGACGCAGCGTCTGCGGGTGCAGGCCGGACAACTGGGCCGCCACCGAGATGACGTAGACCGGGGTCTCCTCGGTCAGCTCATAGGGATTGCGTCGACGGCCGTTGATGTCCATGGCTGACTCATGCTCCCTTCGCGGACTGGAACAGCTCCGCCCGCGGGTCCTCACCCGCGGTCGCCTCGCGATACGCCTCCAGTGCGTCACGAGCCTTCCCCGTCAGGTCCTTGGGGACACTCACCTCGACGGTGACCAGCAGATCCCCTCGGGTGCCGTCATTGCGGACCGCGCCCTTGCCGCGGGCCCGCATCGTACGGCCGTTCGGCGTGCCCGGTGGCAGCTTCAGGGTGACCGAGGGACCGCCCAGGGTCGGGACCCTGACCTCGCCGCCGAGGGCCGCCTCCGTGAACGTCACCGGGACGGTGACGGTGAGGTTGTCGCCCTTGCGCCCGAACACCGGGTGGTCCTTGACGTGGACGACGACGTACAGATCGCCCGCCGGGCCGCCCCGCTCGCCGGGCGCGCCCTTGCCGCGCAGCCGGATCCGCTGGCCGTCCGAGACCCCGGCAGGGATGCGCACCTGCATGGTCCGTGAGGACTTGGCGCGGCCGCTGCCCTTGCAGACCTCGCAGGGGTTCTCCGCGATCAGGCCGCGACCCTTGCAGTCGGGGCACGGGTCGGTCAGGGAGAAGCCGCCGCCGGAGCCGCGTGCCACCTGGCCGGTGCCGACGCACGTCGGGCACACACGGGGCGTGCCGTTGGCGTCGCCGGTGCCGGAGCAGGCCTTGCACGGCGCCTGCGAGGACATGCGCAGCGGGACCGTCGCGCCCTCGATCGCCTCGGTGAAGCTGAGGGTGACCTCGGACTCGATGTCCTGGCCGCGCCGCGGCTGGGTCCGGGTGCCGGTCGTCGGGCCGCCCCGGTTGAAAAGGCCCCCGAAGACGTCACCGAGTCCGCCGCCGAAGCCGCCGCCCGCTCCCCCGCCCTGGCCCTGGGCGCCGCCGAAGAGGTCGCCCAGGTCGAAGTTGAACGAGCCGCCGCCGGCGCCGGGACCCGGGCGGAAGCCGCCGTTGCCGAACAGGGTGCGGGCCTCGTCGTACTCCTTGCGCTTCTTGGGGTCGCCGAGGACGTCGTTCGCCTCGGAGATCTCCTTGAAGCGTTCCTCGGCCTTGACGTTGCCCTTGTTGGCGTCCGGGTGGAACTCGCGGGCGAGCTTGCGGTACGCCTTCTTGATCTCGGCCTCGGTGGCGTCCTTGGGGACGCCGAGGACCTTGTAGTAGTCCTTCTCGATGAAGTCCTTGGTGCTCATCCTCGACGTCCCTCCTCTCTCATCCGTTCAACGTCAGCCCTCGTCCGGGCCACCGCTCTCCTTGTCGTCGGCCTGCGCGTCGCCCTCGTCGGCGGGCTTCACGGTCTGCGCGCCCGGCTGGGGCTCGGCGACGGCCACCCGCGCGGGGCGGATGGTGCGCTCGCCGATGCGATACCCCGGCTGGAGGATCGCGACGCAGGTCGTCTCCGTGACGTCCGGCGCGTACGAGTGCATCAGGGCCTCGTGGATCGTCGGGTCGAAGGGCTCGCCCTCCTTGCCGAACTGCTGAAGGCCCATCTTCGCCGCCACGGTCTCCAGCGACTCGGCGACGGACTTGAAGCCGCCGACCAGCTCGCCGTGTTCCCGGGCCCGCCCGATGTCGTCGAGCACGGGCAGGAGCTCCGTCAGGAGGTTCGCGATCGCGATCTCCTTGACGGTGATCCGGTCGCGCTCCACCCGGCGGCGGTAGTTCTGGAACTCGGCCTGGAGCCGCTGGAGGTCCGCGGTGCGCTCGTTGAGCGCGGTGCGCACCTGGTCCAGCTGGGCCACCAGAGCCGCTGTCTGGTTCGCGTCCCCGGCCGGGGCCGCCCCCTCCTCCGCGGAGGGGGCGGCGGCCTGCGGCTCGGCGTCGTCAGGAGTGGCGCCGGAGGGGACGTCGGGCTTCTCGTCGAAGCCCGGGGTCTCCTCCGTCACGCGGCACCGTCCTTGCGCTCGTCGTCCACGATCTCGGCGTCGACCACGTCGTCGTCGGCCTTGGGCTGCCCGGAAGCGCCGCCCGCGGTGGCCTGGGACGCCTGGGCGTCGGCGTACATGGCCTGGCCCAGCTTCTGGGAGACGGCCGCGACCTTCTCCGTGGCGGTGCGGATCTCGGCGGTGTCCTCGCCCTTGAGCGTCTCCTTCAGCTCGGCGACGGCGGCCTCGACCTCGGTCTTGATCTCGCCGGGGACCTTGTCCTCGTTGTCCTTGAGGAACTTCTCCGTCTGGTAGACGAGCTGCTCGCCCTGGTTCCGGGACTCGGCGGCCTCGCGGCGGGCGTGGTCCTCCTCCGCGTACTTCTCGGCCTCTTCGCGCATCCGGTTGACCTCGTCCTTCGGCAGCGAGGAGCCACCGGTGACGGTCATCTTCTGCTCCTTGCCCGTGCCCAGGTCCTTCGCGGTCACGTGCATGATGCCGTTGGCGTCGATGTCGAAGGCGACCTCGATCTGCGGGACACCGCGCGGGGCCGGCGGCAGACCGGTCAGCTCGAACATCCCGAGCTTCTTGTTGTACGCCGCGATCTCGCGCTCGCCCTGGTAGACCTGGATCTGCACGGAGGGCTGGTTGTCCTCGGCGGTGGTGAAGATCTCGGACCGCTTGGTCGGGATCGTCGTGTTCCGCTCGATGAGCTTCGTCATGATGCCGCCCTTGGTCTCGATACCGAGGGACAGCGGGGTCACGTCGAGGAGCAGGACGTCCTTGACCTCACCCTTGAGGACACCGGCCTGGAGCGCGGCGCCGATGGCGACGACCTCGTCCGGGTTGACGCCCTTGTTGGCGTCCTTGCCGCCGGTCAGCTCGCGGACGAGCTCGGCGACGGCGGGCATCCGGGTGGAGCCACCGACGAGGACGACGTGGTCGATCTCGCCGAGCTGGATGCCGGCGTCCTTGATGACGTTGTGGAACGGCGTCTTGCAGCGCTCCAGCAGGTCCGCGGTCAGCTGCTGGAACTGGGCGCGGGTGAGCTTCTCGTCGAGGTGCAGGGGGCCCTCGGCGGAGGCGGTGATGTAGGGGAGGTTGATCGAGGTCTCCGTGGAGGACGACAGCTCGATCTTCGCCTTCTCGGCGGCCTCACGCAGGCGCTGCAGCGCCATCTTGTCCTTGGCCAGGTCCACGCCGTGACCGGACTTGAACTGCTGCACCAGGTAGTCGACGACGCGCTGGTCCCAGTCGTCACCACCGAGGTGGTTGTCACCGTTGGTGGCCTTCACCTCGACGACGCCGTCGCCGATCTCCAGCAGCGATACGTCGAACGTGCCGCCACCGAGGTCGAAGACCAGGATGGTCTGGTCGTCCTTGTCGAGGCCGTACGCCAGGGCGGCGGCCGTCGGCTCGTTGACGATGCGCAGGACGTTCAGACCGGCGATCTCACCGGCCTCCTTGGTGGCCTGGCGCTCGGCGTCGTTGAAGTACGCCGGGACGGTGATGACCGCGTCGGTCACCTTCTCGCCCAGGTAGGCCTCCGCGTCCCGCTTCAGCTTCTGCAGCACGAAGGCGCTGATCTGCTGTGGGTTGAAGGGCTTTCCGTCGAGCTCGATCTTCCAGTCCGTGCCCATGTGACGCTTGACCGACCGGATGGTCCGGTCGACGTTGGTCACTGCCTGGCGCTTGGCCACCTCGCCGACCAGCACCTCGCCGTTCTTGGCGAAGGCGACGACGGACGGCGTGGTCCTGGCACCCTCGGCGTTGGTGATGACGGTGGGCTCGCCGCCCTCCAGAACGCTGACGACGGAGTTAGTCGTGCCCAGGTCGATGCCGACCGCACGTGCCATGGTTGATTCCTCCAGCTGACTTGAGTGGAACAGGCTCAAGTGTGCATGACGTCCGCGCCGGGGTCAACAGACCTGAGTCGTACCGACTCAACTCTTATCCGTTCCTTACACGCAGGTGCCCCGTGACCTGCAAGGACGCGGAAGGATGCACGGAGGTTTCCGTCAGCCGAGCGCGCGTCTTCACCCGCAGCAGTCCGAGTACGAGGAGCAGCGCGGCCCCCGCGACGCCGAGCACGGCGGCCTCGCCCGCCCACCCGGTGTGCACCAGGACGCCGACGAGCACCCCGGCGAAGGCGAGGGTGCCCAGCACCACGGTCACACCCTGCGGAGTGAGCCCCAACCGCCGCAGCCGGTGCGCCAGATGGTCGGGGCCGGGCCGCCGGGTCAGCCGCCGTGCCAGCACCACGAGCAGGACGTCGGCGCTCACCACGGCGGTGAACGCGAACAGCGGGCCCGCGGAACTCCCCGGCGCGTACCCCGCCCGGGTCAGCACAACCGCGGCGGCGAGCACGAACCCGGTGAACAGCGCCCCGCACGCGCCGAGCGCGATCCGCGCGGGATGCCAGTTGTGCATCAGGAACCCGGTCAGCGCGGCCGCCAGCACGCTCAGCAGCACCGCGAGCCCGTCCATCACCTCGACCGCCGCGCACACCCCCACCCCGAAGGCGGTCACCACTCCGACGGTCCCCACCAGCGCGTCCGCGTGATCGAGCGCCCGGAAGGCCACGGCGACGGCGGCGATCCACCCGACGGCCAGCACCCCGCCGACGACGCCGATCTCCTCGTAGGGCACCACGCAGGCCGCCGCCCCCGCCGTACCGCACAGCAGCAGCCGGGCCCGCAGCCGCCACAGGTCCGCCATCAGCCCGAGCAGGGCGACGGCGCCGGCGGCGACCAGGAGCCTGCCGACGCCGGAGCCGAGCGGGGCGACCCCCGTCCACTCGCCGGTGCCCGCGACGGCGAGGGTGGCGAGCACGACGGCCACTCCGCCGAGCAGCGGAACGGGGCGGGTGCGGCGGCGCCGGTCGAGCAGTCCGAGGCGCAGCGCGAGGGCGCGCAGGACGGCCGTGAGCAGCGAGGCGAGGAAGAGGGCCGCGACAGCGGCGGCGATGCCGTAGAGCACGGTCTTAAATTAGGCGTGAATCTATCAATTTGGTACGAATAACACGTTCAGTTCGCGAGGTAACGCGTTCGGTTCGTGAGGCGACCCTCAGCGATTCAGATCACTCCATGCCTGGCTACAGTGCGACGAGGGATGCGGGTAGTCTCAGACGGACTGGGTAAGTTACCGCTTAGTAATCTCCCTCGCAGGCCCGAGGAGCCCCCAAATGCAACTCGCCGCGATCATCGTGTCGCTGGTCCTGACCGTGGTCGGCGTCGCCCTGCTCGCGCGCGCCATCGGTCAGTTCGTCCGGTATTTCAAACTGGGCCAGCCCGTACCCGCCGGCACCCGGACCGACAACCCCTACCAGCGCAGTGTGACGCTGGTACGGGAGTTCCTCGGCCACACCCGTATGAACCGATGGGGCATCGTCGGCGTCGCCCACTGGTTCGTGGCCGTGGGCTTCCTGACACTGCCGCCGACTCTCGCCCAGGCGTTCGGCCAGCTCTTCCAGGCCGACTGGATGCTGCCCGTCATCGGCGACTTCCTGCCGTTCGAGCTCTACATCGAGTTCATCGGTGTGATGACGATCCTGGGCATCGCCGTCCTCATCGTCATCCGGCTGCTGAGCCTGCCGTCGCGGCCCGGCCGCAAGTCCCGCTTCGCGGGCTCCAAGTCGGGCCAGGCGTACTTCGTCGAGTACGTCATCCTCACCATCGGCCTGGCGATCTACGTGCTGCGCGGCCTGGAGGGCGCCCTGCACCACGTGGACCACTACGAGGCGTCGTACTTCGCGTCGTACCCGCTGGTCCTCGCCTTCAAGGGCCTCGGCGTCGGCACGCTGCAGAACCTGGTCTACCTGGTCGCCATGATCAAGATCGGGACCTCGTTCGTCTGGATGATCGTGGTCTCGCTGAACACGAACATGGGTGTGGCCTGGCACCGCTTCCTGGCGTTCCCGAACATCTGGTTCAAGCGCGAGGCGACGGGCGGGACGGCCCTCGGCGGCCTCCAGCCGATGACGTCGGGCGGCAAGCCGATCGACTTCACCGACCCCGGCGACGACGACGTCTTCGGCGTCTCCCAGGTCGAGCAGTTCTCCTGGAAGGGCCTGCTGGACTTCTCCACCTGCACCGAGTGCGGCCGCTGCCAGTCGCAGTGCCCCGCCTGGAACACCGGCAAGCCGCTCTCCCCGAAGCTCCTGATCATGTCGCTGCGTGACCACGCGCACGCCAAGGCGCCCTATCTGCTGGCCGGTGGCGGCAAGACGACGGAGGGCGAGGAGAAGGCGAGCGAGGAGCAGCTGGCCGGCGTCCCGGCCGCCGCACTCGCGGAGGCCGAGCGCCCGCTGATCGGCACCGCCGAGGAGAACGGCGTCATCGACCCGGACGTGCTGTGGTCCTGCACCACCTGCGGCGCCTGCGTCGAGCAGTGCCCGGTGGACATCGAGCACGTCGACCACATCGTCGACATGCGCCGCTACCAGGTGATGATCGAGTCGGCGTTCCCGTCCGAGGCGGGCACGATGCTGAAGAACCTGGAGAAGAAGGGCAACCCCTGGGGCCTGGCGAAGAAGCAGCGCCTGGAGTGGCTCAAGGAGGTCGACTTCGAGATCCCGGTCGTCGGCAAGGACATCGAGGACCTCACCGACGTCGAGTACCTGTACTGGGTCGGCTGCGCCGGCGCCCTGGAGGACCGGGCCAAGAAGACCACCAAGGCCTTCGCGGAGCTGCTGCACATCGCGGGTGTGAAGTTCGCGATCATGGGCGGCGACGAGAAGTGCACGGGTGACTCCGCCCGCCGCCTGGGCAACGAGCCGCTGTTCCAGGAACTCGGCATGGAGAACGTCATGGCCCTCAACACGGCGTTCGGCGAGGAGCTGGACGACGAGGGCAAGGTGACCGAGGAGTCCCGCAAGCCCAGGGCCGCCAAGAAGATCGTCGCGACCTGCCCGCACTGCCTGAACACGATCGCCAACGAGTACCCGCAGCTCGGCGGCGACTACGAGGTCATCCACCACACCCAGCTGCTCCAGCACCTGGTCGACGACGGCAAGTTGATCCCGGTCACCCCGGTCGAGGGCATCATCACCTACCACGACCCCTGCTACCTGGGCCGCCACAACAAGATCTACACGCCGCCGCGCGAGATCATCGCCAGCGTGCCCGGCATCCGCAACGAGGAGATGCACCGCCACAAGGAACGCGGCTTCTGCTGCGGCGCCGGCGGCGCGCGGATGTGGATGGAGGAGCGGATCGGCAAGCGCATCAACAACGAGCGCGTGGACGAAGCCCTCTCGCTGAACCCGGACATCGTCTCCACCGCCTGCCCGTTCTGCCTGGTCATGCTCACGGACTCCGTGAACGGCCGGAAGAACGACGGCACCGCCAAGGAGTCGATCCAGGTCGTCGACGTCGCCCAGCTCCTCCTCGACTCCGTCAAGACCCCGGTCACCCCGGAGGGCACGGCGGACGCCGAGACCGAGTCGGAGCCGGAACCGGTGAAGTGACGGCCCCCGAGGCCCATGCCGCTCACTTTGACGCCCTCGTCCTGACGGACGGGGGCGTCGGTGGCGTCTCCACCGGCGACCGCGTCGACTCCACCACCCACGGCGCCTGGCGGTACCCCTTCACCTACCGACCGCGCCCCGACGGTGGCCACGCACCTCGCTAGGATCCGGTCCATGGCCCTGACGGTGAACGACGTCGACCGGTTCGTGGCCTCCAGGCCCCGCCTGGAGGCCATCGCCTACCGTCTGCTCGGCTCCGCGAGCGAGGCGGAGGACGCCGTGCAGGAGACGTTCCTGCGCTGGCAGGCCGCCGACACCGGCCGGATCAGGGTCCCCGAGGCATGGCTGACGAAGGCGCTCACCAATCTGTGCCTCAACCAGCTCACCTCGGCCCGCGCGCGGCGCGAGGCCTACGTCGGCCAGTGGCTGCCCGAGCCGTTGCTGGCCGGCGACCCGATGCTCGGTCCGGCCGACACCGCCGAACAGCGCGAGTCGGTCTCGTACGCGGTCCTCGCCCTGCTGGAGCGCCTCTCGCCCGGCGAGCGCGCGGTGTACGTGCTGCGGGAGGCGTTCGACTACCCGCACCGGGAGATCGCCGAGATCCTCGACCTCACCGAGGCCGCCAGCCAGCAGATCTTCCACCGCGCCAAGAAGCACCTCGCGGACGGCAAGGCCCGCAGCGAGATCGACGCGGCCGCCGCCCGGCGGGTCGTCGACGAGTTCCTCGCGGCCGCCACCAGCGGCGAGACCGAGCCGCTCGTCCGGCTGCTCACGCAGGACGCCGTCGCGATCGGCGACGGAGGCGGGAAGATCCCGGCCCGCGCCAAGGCGTTCGAGGGCGCCCTCGCGGTCGCGAAGTTCATGCGGGGCCTGTTCAAACCGGCCAAGGCCAAGCGCGACATGGTCGGCGGCTCGCCCGAGGTCCACGTCACGACCTCCAACGGCGGCCCCGCGATCGTGGCGGTGCTCGACGGCCGGGTCGTCGGCGTCATGTGCCTGGAGATCACCGCCGACGGCATCGCCGCGTTCCGTAACCAGGTCAACCCCGACAAGCTCGAACGCGCGACCAGGCGGTGGGCGGCCGAGGACCACGGCAGGCCGCTGTTCCACGCCTTCTGACCCCTGCCGCTCCGGTGTGAGCTGCTTCACAGCACGTTCCTGTCAGGAAACGGCGGGCTGCCCGGTTCAAGGGGCGAACCCGCTCAAGACAGGAGCATGCAGATGCAGCACAGCATCATCGTCCTCGGAGCCGGATACGCCGGAGCCGTCGCCGCCGGACGCCTCGCCAAGCGGCTGCGCCGCGAAGACGCGGTCATCACCCTCGTCAACGCCGAACCCGACTTCGTCGAGCGCGTCCGGATGCACGAGCTCGCGGCCGGCCGGCACCTCAGGCCCCGGCCCTTCAGCGAGATGTTCGCGGGCACCGGCGTCGTCCTGAAGGTCGCGAAGGTCACCGGCGTCGACGTCGACCGCAAGGCCGTCGCCGTCACCGGCGCGGACGGCGCCGAGGAACTGGCGTACGACACCCTCGTGTACGCCCTCGGCAGCGGCTGGAACAGCCAGGGCGTCCCCGGCACCGACGAGCACGCCCACGAGATCGCCAGTCGCCCCGGAGCCCTGCGACTGCGCGAGCGCCTGGCCCGGCTGGACGCCGGACAGCGCGTGGTCGTGGTGGGCGGCGGTCTCACCGGACTGGAGGCCGCGACCGAGTTCGCCGAGGCCCGCCCGGATCTCGACATCGCCCTCGCGGCGCGCGGCGGCCTCGGCGACTGGCTCTCGCCCAAGGGCCGCCGGCATCTGCGGAAGGTCCTCGGCAAGCTCGGCATCACCGTCCACGAGCACACCGCCGTCAGCGGCGTCGAGCCCGACCACGTCGTCACCGCCGACGGCACGTCCATCCCGGCCGCCGTCACCGTGTGGACCACCGGCTTCGCCGTCCACCCGATCGCGCGGGCCACGACCCTGGAGGCCGGTGGCACGGGCCGGATCGTGGTCGACGGGACCATGAGGTCGGTCTCGCACCCGGACGTGTACGTCATCGGCGACGCGGCCGAGGTCGCGGGCCCCGGCGGCAAGCCGCTGCGGATGTCGTGCGCGTCGGGCATCCCCACGGCGTGGCAGGCCGCCGACGCGGTCGCGGCCCGCCTGACCGGCGGCAAGCTCCCGAACACGCCGCTCCGGTACTTCAACCAGTGCATCTCGCTGGGCCGCAAGGAGGGCGTGATCCAGTACGTCACCGCCGACGACCGCGCCCTGCGGGCGGCCCTGACGGGACGACTCGCCGCCGTCTACAAGGAACTGGTCTGCAAGGGCGCGGCATGGGGCGTCGCCAACCCGACCCTCGGAATGCCGAGCAGGCGGCGCCGCGTGGTGCAGGGGGCCGCGGCGCGGGTGCCGTCGGCGGCGGCCTGAGAGGCGGCGGCCTCACCGTACGGCGGACGCGCCCTCACCGGTACGGCGAGCTGCCTCTCGGGTACGGCGGGCGGCTCACTGCTACCGCGGGCGGCCTCGCCGGTACGGCGCACCGCTCACCGCCACAGCGGGCGGCCTCACCGGTACGGCGGACGGCCTCACCGATACGGCGCACGGCTCACCGGTGCGGCGAGCTGCCTCGCCGATACGGCGGGCGGCTCACTGCTACCGCGGGCGGCCTCGCCGGTACGGCGCACCGCTCACCGCCACAGCGGGCGGCCTCACCGGTACGGCGGACGGCTCACCGCCATAGCGGACAGCCTCACCGGTACGGCGGACGGCCTCACCGGTACAGCGGACGGCCTCGCCACCACAGCGGACGGCTCACCGGTACGGCGGGCGGCCTCACCGGTACGGCGGGCGCTCTCGCCAGGAGGGTGCCCGCGCCGGGTCGGCTCACACCCGGGATCGGCTCACGCGCAGGCGTGCCGGACCTGGCTCACGCACCGCCAGGGGCGCGGAAGGGGACCTGCCGACGGGTGGCCTCGTCGATCTCGTCGAGGGTGAGGAGAGGGGTCGCCCGCGTGCGGAGGGCACCGCTGGCCTTGACGGTGAGGCTGACGGCGGCCATGGAGACGGGATCGGGGAAGTCGACGATGAGCACGAGGTCGTCCTCCCCGAAGGCGAAGTACATCGTCTCGACCGTCCCGCCGAGCCCGGTGACGACCTGCTCGACGGCGGCACGACGCCCGCTCGCGCCTTCCTTGAGCAGCCCCTTCGTGCCCTCGGGCGTGTAGGTGGCCTGGATGAGGAACTTCGCCATGGGGGCTCCCTGCCGGCGCTGGTCGGGTGTGCCCCATGACCCTTCCCGCCGCCCGCGGGACCCCCACGCACCCAGCGCCTGGATTCACTCGTTGGATCCCGAAGTGATCGTCCCACCGACCCCGGTACCCGCACGTGACGGAACCGAGACCCTCCCGCATCCCTCTCCCCACAACCCCCCAGCTGTGCCGCGTGTCTAGGAACGAGTCACTCGCCGGCCGCACGCCGGCGGCACCCGTTCCCACGGTTCGGACAGGTGCCGGCCCGTGACTCGTCCGTCGAGGAGAGGATGCGCGATGCCTGGTCCCAGAGGTGCGTCGGTGATGGCGGTCATGAGTGGGGTCCTGCTGCTGACCGGGTGCCAGGAATCGTCGGGGTCGTCGGACTCCCGGTCCACCCCGGACCGTTCCGCCTCGCCCGCCGTGAACGCCTCCCCGGTCGCGGACACCTCCGCCGACGGCCACGCCGCGACCGGCTCGCCCGCAACCCCGGCCGACTCCACTCCCACGAGCCCGGCCGCCGCCACCCCCGCACCGTCGCGCCCCTCCGCCGACCCGGTCACGGCCGCATCCCCCACGCCCCCCGCGACCCGCCCCACCCCCGCGAGCGACCCCGGCTGCCGCAACCTCAACGCCGGCAGCGACGTGAAGACCGCCGTCACCGGCGCCTACCAGAGCAGCTTCCCCCGCTTCCGCCACATCCAGCCGGCGCCGCGGCAGTTCTTCTACGGTCAGTGCGGCGACGTCCGTTACGCGGCGACCCGCTTCCAGGCCACCCCCGGCGCCACGCTCGACGAACTCGTGGCCATGCAGGACGAGGGCAGCGTCACCAAGTACTTCCGCACCACTTCCGCGGGCGGCTGGACCTACGTCGCCAGCGACAGCTTCCCCCCTGGGGCCCGGGGCTGCGGTGACATCCCGCAGATCCCCGCGGCCCTTTCGGAGACCTGGGGGAACTGCTGAGCCGTGCGGCTGGGTTGCCGCGCCGGCCCACGACCTCGACCGGCCCGGCGACCGGCCCCGTCCCCCACCCCGGTGAGCCCTTGGGCCCGGCTCAGCCCTTGGGCCCGGCTCAGCCCTTGGGCCCGGCCTGCTGCACCACCTCGAACGACCACAGCGTCGACCCCGAGGCCGCAGGCTTGGGCCGCTCCCCGCCCTCCCCGGACCCACCACCCTGGTGGGCGGCCTTCATCGGCCCCTCCATCCACGCCTGGAACGACTCCTCGTCCCGCCATCGCGTGTACACCAGGTAGTTGTCCGTGCCCTCGGCAGGACGCAACAGCTCGAACCACTCGAAGCCGTCGGAACCCTCGACCGCGTGCGCGCGGGACGCGAACCGCTTCTCCAGGACCTCCCGCTGCTCGGCGGGAACGGTCAGCACATTGATCTTGACTACGCTCATGGCTCCATCCTGCCCGGTGTCCGCCCTCAAGGCAGGCCGCCGGCCCAGCGCGGCGGCGGTGGCACAGGTCCCGTAGGGGACGTCCTGGAGGGTTCTGTGGAATCCGCGGGGAGGCCCGTAAGGGATCTCCACGAAAGGTCCGTAAGGGATGTCACAGCTCGGCAGCAAAGCCCGGCCCGAAACCCCGGGCCCCGCCCACCGCTTGCCGAGACCAGGTACGTTCGATGACGTGGCTGGATTCAGGATCGGACGAGGCGGCCGGAACGACCGCGCCCCGCACACGCGACCGCAACACCCCCCGCACGGACAGCAGGCGCCGGGGCCGTCGTACGGCTACCCGCAGGCCCCGCGGCCGCACCCGCACCCCGGGCAGCAGAGCTACGGGAACGCCCCCTGGCCGCAGACGAACGGCGGGTACGGCGGTCCGGGCGGCGGCGAGCCGGAGTACTTCGGCGACGACGGCGCGTACCAGCAGGGCGGGCCGGACCCGTACGCCGCGAACAACCCGGGCCACACGCAGGCCTTCTCGGTCGGCGAGGACCCCTTCAACCAGGGCGGCACCTACCGCGCCGGCGCGGCCCCGGCCGCCCCGGTCGGCCCGCGGCTGCACTGGAAGGACCTGCTGAGGGGCATCGTCATGGCCCCCAACCAGACGTTCCTGCAGATGCGCGACTACACGATGTGGGGCCCCGCCCTCATCGTGACCTTCCTCTACGGCCTGATCGCGGTCTTCGGCTTCGACGGCGCCCGCGAGGACGCGATCAACGCCACCCTCTCCAACGCCATCCCGATCGTCCTGACCACGGCCGTCGCGATGGTCATCAGCGCGTTCATCCTGGGCGTGGTCACCCACACCCTGGCCCGCCAGCTCGGCGGCGACGGGGCGTGGCAGCCGACGGTCGGCCTCTCCATGCTGATCATGTCCATCACGGACGCGCCGCGTCTGGTCGTCGCGATGTTCCTGGGCGGCGACGCCCCCTTCGTGCAGATCCTCGGCTGGGCCACCTGGGTCGCGGGCGGCGCCCTGCTGACGCTGATGGTGTCCAAGTCGCACGACCTGCCGTGGCCGAAGGCGCTGGGCGCGTCGGCGATCCAGCTGATCGCGCTGCTGTCGATCGTGAAGCTGGGCACGGTGTAGCCCGCGTCCCCCGACACCACAGGAAGGGCCCCCGGCGATCCCGCCGGGGGCCCTTTCCGCGACGCCCGACCGGCCGCCTCGCCCGCTCAGGCGTCGAGCACCTGCCCGGAACGCTTCACGACCGGCGGCTGAACAGACCACGGGAAGTTGATCCACTCATCGGTGCGCTTCCAGACGTACTCGCACTGCACCAGGGAGTGGGGCTTCTCGTAGATGACGGCGGAGCGCACCTCGGCGACGGCGTCGAGGCAGAAGTCGCGCACGAGCTTGAGCGTCCTGCCGGTGTCGGCGACGTCGTCGGCGATCAGGACCTTCTTGTCCGAGAAGTCGACGACGTTGGGGACGGGCGCCAGCATGACCGGCATCTCCAGGGTGGTGCCCACGCCCGTGTAGAACTCGACGTTCACCAGGTGGATGTTCTTGCAGTCGAGGGCGTAGGCCAACCCGCCGGCCACGAACACTCCGCCGCGGGCGATGCTGAGCACTATGTCGGGCTCGTACCCGTCGTCCGCGATGGCCTGCGCCAGCTCGCGCACGGCGACGCCGAACTGCTCGTAGGTGAGGTTCTCTCGTAGGTCACTCATGTAACTGATGTCACTCTGTCGCTCAGGGAAGGCCTCGGGGCCCACGGGACTCAGGGACTCACGGACTCACGGACTCAGCAACTCAGCAACTCAGCAACTCAGGGACTGCGGCGTCACTGACTGCGGAGCAACTGACCGGGCCACGGGGCTCAGACCTGGGTCCGGTGGAAGTTGAGGAAGGACCGGGAGGCGGTGGGCCCGCGCTGCCCCTGGTACCGAGACCCGTACCGCTCGCTCCCGTACGGGAACTCCGCGGGCGAGCTGAGCCGGAACAGGCACAGCTGGCCGATCTTCATGCCGGGCCAGAGCTTGATGGGGAGCGTCGCGAGGTTGGACAGCTCCAGGGTCACATGCCCGGAGAACCCCGGGTCGATGAATCCGGCGGTGGAGTGGGTGACGAGCCCGAGCCGCCCGAGCGAGCTCTTGCCCTCCAGGCGGGAGGCGAGGTCGTCGGGGAGCGTGATGACCTCGTACGTCGAGGCGAGCACGAACTCGCCGGGGTGCAGGATGAACGGTTCGTCGCCCTCTGGCTCGACCAGCCGCGTCAGGTCGGCCTGCTCGATGGAGGGGTCGATGTGTGGGTACCGGTGGTTCTCGAACACCCGGAAGTACCGATCGAGCCGCACGTCGACACTCGACGGCTGCACCATGGATTCGTCGTAGGGATCGATCCGTACCCGCCCGGCGTCGATCTCGGCCCGGATGTCCTTGTCTGAGAGAAGCACGCCCCGAGGATACGCAAGGCGCGCGGAGCCACGACAATCGCGACGGCTCCACGCGCCCACGGCGAGACCTGTGTCTCTCGGTTTCTCTCTTGTCCCTACCGCTTGCCTCTACCGCTTCTGAAGACTCACCGGCACGACACTGCGCAACCGCGCGCAGCGCGGACAACGCAGGAGCCGACCAGGGCCGAGGCGATCGGCCTGCTGCATCGGGAACGAAGCGGTGGTGAACACGTGCCCATCGGCACAACGGACGACGGTGCGCTCCATCAAGTCCTGAAGTCCCTTCCCCAAAGAGCCGCGTCTGGCTGACGCCCTGACGAGGAAGGCCACATTACGGGATGAATGGGACGGCCCTCCAGGCGGCACTCCGACCCCGCCCAGCCCCTCTCCCGCACCCCCACCGTACGCCCCAACTCCCGCGCCCCGCACCCGTATCCCATCCCCTGAACAGCCACAGGCCCCGCGGTCTCAGCACCGGGGGCCTGCGATGAGGTACAGTAAGCGAGCATTCCGACACCGACCTCGGTCGGCGTCTTACGCGGGTGTAGTTTAATGGTAGAACATCAGCTTCCCAAGCTGAGAGCGCGAGTTCGATTCTCGTCACCCGCTCCACGCGAAACCCTCAGGTCATTGACCTGGGGGTTCTTTGTTGTCCCGCTCCTCGACTCACTTCTCGGCGTACTACCGGAAGTCCACGGCGGCCGCGTCAGGAGCACGCCAGTCCCCGCGGCTGAGATCAGCCTCGCCCTGGGACAGCCAGATCTCGGCGTCCTTCTTGGTCTCGAAGGTCTCCGGAGCGCGAACCCGCTCACCGTCGGGCGCGAGACAGGACGCCGTCCACTTCCCGGACCGGTCCTGACGCACCGCACCGAAGCGCCGGCGCCTGCCCTTCCTGTCAACTGGCTGTCTGTCAGGAGAGCGGGTCGCCCTGCTCGAACGCCCAACGGTGCGGCGGGTAGGTGGCTTCGGCGAACTCCAGCGGGCGGTCCTGGAGATCGAGGACAACGTGATGCACGACCAAGACGGCCGAGTTGGCGTCGGGCAGGTCAGCGGCTTCCTCGTCCGTCGCTGTCCGGGCGCACATGCGATCTTCGGCGTAACTTCCCTGCCGCCCAGTCATGTTCTCCACGTACGTCAGGGTGCCTTCCTGGATCCGCTCCGGCTCCAGGAGCTTGGGCGCGCGCTGCCCCACATCCGGTGCGAACCACGAGGAGGGCAAGGTGATGGGCCCGTCCTGGTTATTGGTCACCCGACCTCAGCTGTCAGTGACAGTCGAAGCGCCAGTCCCACGGGAGGATGGGGCACTGGCGGCACTGGAAGAAGTAGACGCCGCCGCAGTCGCCCAACTGTATGTCGCCGGTGATGGTCAGAAGGTGCTCCATGCGGTGTCCACTCTCGCAGTCCGGCCAGTCGGCAGGCTGCGTCCAGGCGGGCCAGCCGCCGACCTTCGTTCCGATGATGTTGGAGTCGGGTGGCCACATGGACCCGCCGCCCGACAGCCGGAAGCGAGGTTCCCAGGTCCCCCGCATGTCCTCGGGCAGATCGAGCCGGCTCGGGAAGTCCTCCGCGGTGGTCGGGGACAACGTGGACGGTGTCGGCATGTTGTCCTCGTCGTACTCCCCCTCGCTCGCCTTGGGGATCTCGGACAGCCCTCCGGCCACGACCTCCGCCTCGTTACGCCAATACAGCTGCGGAATCACCAGACCCTGATCATGCTCGTCATGTATCAAGGCGCACCACACCAGTTGCAGCAGATTCTTGCCCTCCGGGAACTCCAACCCCGGCACATCCCGGGCGAACAGCTGGAGGATCGGCACCATCGGCACCGCGCCCGGGACAATCTCAGTGTGGTTGCGCCAGTCGGACCCGTACGTCCAGTGGTCTTCCTGCGCGCAGTATGGCCACGGCTCGTCCGCGGGCCACAGCAGCGGGCCTCCCAGCGAGCTCTCCCGCTCGCCGGGGTCGCCGGGCTCCGGGTTGAGGAGGGTGGTTCCCCGGGCAAGGCCCGCGTACTCCGGTATCAGGGTGCGCAGATCCGTCCCGGGCAGCTCGGGTGGGTCTCCGGGCATCGTGGCTCCTCTGGCATACAAAGATCGACGGGACGCTGCGGCACGTTAGTACGTGCCACCGACAACCCCATACGGCGACGCCCCCACGTGCGAGGTTGGCCGGCACCGACCGGCAACGACAGAAGCCCACGGCATCTGGGCTGGTCAGAGCCGTTCGTATCTCCGAGTAACGCCTCCATGCACGCCGTCGGGTACACGGCCGGCTGGCCGTCAGTAGCGGTGTCCGGGCCAGTGCGGATCCATCCAGCGGTCTCGCCGGTGAGTCCGAGCAGTGGTATCCGGTGCTGCAGGTCCGCCGGTGCGCCCGACTCGCGGAGCCGCACCGCGGCGGGGCCGAGGAGCCAGGCGACCAGTTCGGCGCGCATCTCCTCCTCGTCGTGCTCGTACCGGCCGACGCTCCACGGCAGGCTGTCTCCCAGAAGCTCGTACTCCCATTCCGCAACCGCCTCGGCGAGACGTCGGTCGCTGAGGTGCCCGGTCTGCTTCTCCCAGTCGGCAAGCCAGGGCCGAGCGTTCCGGACGCCTCGGCACACATCACGAAGACCTGGTGCGCCGGGACAGCAGCATCCGGATCGGTGAGGCTCTGCGCCCCAGGGACCGCGACAGCCGAAACCGGCAGGTCGCCTCCGCAACGCCGCCCGGCGCCATGGCCCTGTCGCGGGCACGGGCCGGGGCGCGCTGCGATGTGACCTTCGTCGCGGTGGTGGATTCCTGACGTGTGCGCCGTGGTGCCGGGTGTCGGCGGCGGGGCTGGTGGCGCGGCCCCCATCCACGGAGGTCACGGGGCTGTGCACCGAGGTGCGTGACAGGAAGGCCGCGCCGGCGGAGGGCAATATCTGTGCTTGCGGCATGAGAAATAGGTGCGGGGCCCGGCAAGTATTCCCGAGCCGTCGACCTGATCGAAATCATCGACAGTGCAGGGCCGATCGCACCGTGCTACTGTCGATCTCAGTTGCAGGTGTGGTTGCCAGAAGATTCATTTCCGACGGGGTAATCATCACGGCGACAAGGAATTGACACTCGGTTAATTCCTGAAACCGCCTCCGAAAGAGAATTGAAATGGCTACTGGCACCGTGAAGTGGTTCAACGCGGAAAAGGGCTTCGGCTTCATCGAGCAGGACGGCGGCGGCGCCGACGTCTTCGCCCACTACTCGAACATCGCCGCCCAGGGCTTCCGCGAGCTGCAGGAAGGCCAGAAGGTGTCGTTCGACATCGCGCAGGGCCAGAAGGGCCCGACGGCCGAGAACATCGTCCCCGCCTGACACCGGCGCTGACGCAATACTTCGCAGCTGGGGCCCGCACCTCTGGGGTGCGGGCCCCGGCTCGCTGCTTTTCAGGGCGCACGACGGGAAGGTTCCACCACGTCACCGATCGGTGACTCATTCCCCGTCGGTTCGACTCGGCCCGCATCGACTTCGGCTCGTCTCGAGATTCTCTGCGCCGCTCAACCGCTGCGGGAATTCCTTGATACGCGCCTCATCAAGGAAGGTTCCGCATGAAGCGTGCCAGCACATCCCGTACATCCCGCACATCCGAGCGCTTCGGAGGAGGTGCCGGCGGCGGCACAGCCCGCTCCGGTGGTCCGCGCCGTTCCAAGGGCAACGGAAACCGCCCGGCCGGCCGGTCGCTGCAGGGCGAGTTCGCACCGCCCAAGACGATCACCCCCGGGCTGCCCGCCGTCGACTCGTTCGCCGATCTCGCCATGCCCGCGCAGCTGCTGGCCACGCTCGGCCACGAGGGCGTGACCGTGCCGTTCCCGATCCAGGGCGCCACGCTGCCCAACTCGCTGGCCGGCCGGGACGTGCTCGGCCGGGGCCGCACCGGCTCCGGCAAGACCCTCGCCTTCGGCCTCGCCGTACTGGCCCGGACCGCGGGTCAGCGGGCCGAGCCGCGCCAGCCGCTCGCCCTCGTGCTCGTCCCCACCCGTGAGCTCGCCCAGCAGGTCACCGACGCGCTCACCCCGTACGCCCGCTCCGTGAGCCTGCGACTGGCCACCGTCGTGGGCGGCATGTCCATCGGCAGGCAGGCGAGCGCGCTGCGCGCCGGGGCCGAGATGGTCGTCGCGACGCCGGGCCGGCTCAAGGACCTCATCGACCGGGGCGACTGCCGGCTGGACGCCGTCGACATCACGGTCCTCGACGAGGCCGACCAGATGGCCGACATGGGCTTCATGCCCCAGGTCACCGCCCTGCTGGACCAGGTGCGTCCGGGTGGGCAGCGGATGCTCTTCTCGGCCACGCTGGACCGCAACGTCGACCTGCTGGTGCGCCGCTACCTGTCGGACCCGGTGGTCCACTCCGTCGACCCGTCGGCGGGCGCGGTCACCACGATGGAGCACCACGTCCTCCACGTGCACGACGCGGACAAGCACCGCACGACCACCGAGATCGCGGCGCGCGACGGTCGGGTGATCATGTTCCTCGACACCAAGCACGCCGTGGACCGGCTGACCAAGCACCTGCTGAACAGCGGTGTCCGCGCGGCGGCCCTGCACGGGGGCAAGTCCCAGCCGCAGCGCACGCGGACGCTGGCCCAGTTCAAGAGCGGGCATGTGACGGTGCTGGTGGCGACCAACGTCGCGGCGCGCGGGATCCACGTCGACAACCTCGACCTGGTCGTCAACGTCGATCCGCCCAGCGACCACAAGGACTACCTGCACCGCGGCGGCCGTACGGCCCGCGCCGGCGAGTCCGGCAGCGTCGTCACCCTGGTCACCCCCGACCAGCGTCGCGACATGAGCCGGCTGATGACCGCGGCAGGCATCACCCCGCGCATCACCCCGGTGCGCTCGGGCGAGGCGGAGCTGAGCCGCATCACCGGCGCCCAGGCGCCTTCCGGTGTGCCGGTCGTCGTCACCGCGCCGCCCGTGGAACGCCCGAGCGGCGGGTCCTCCTCGTCCCAGAGCCGCCGGGGCCGCCGGAGCCGTACCGGACAGGGCCGGCCCGTCGGCGACGCGGCGCGCCGCAGGACGCAGCGGCGGTCCACCTCCGGCTCGGCTGCCTAGAACCGCTGTGATCACGAGCTCACCCCCTTCCGCAGGAGGCACGCATGACGCAGGAGGCACGTATGACGCAGGCTCCGACGCAGCACCGTGCAGGGGATCGCTCCCTCAGGGTGGTGGCCGACGACGCGGACGCGTCCGGGCCCCGGGTCAGTGACGACATGACGATCGAGGTGGCTCTCTCCCTCATGGCGGGGGCCCGTGTCGATCACCTCGTCCTCTGTGACCGGGACGACCAGGGCACGGACCTGATCACCCTGGCCCGGCTCGCCGTGCTCCGCGACAGCCCCGGTTACACGGACCGGGTCCGGCTGCGGGACGTCCTCGGCCTCGCGGGCTGATCCCTCCTCTCGTCCCTGGGGTGTGAGCAACAGGCGCGAACCGCCATCGAAGACCCGGTGAGGGCCCTGCCGACGCGTGTCGGCAGGGCCCTCACCGTCGTCTCGCCACCTCGGCGTTTCGTGTGCGGGGTCCTGAGCGGGCGGTGGAACACACGGTCGGCACGGCGTCGAAGCGGGCGGATGGTGTTGAATTTGCCCCGGGGCCCTGGTGCCGTACGGCGCAAGGGCCCCTCGACGCGTTGCACAACGAGGTGACATGGCAGCAGATACTCCACTCAGCGATCGTCTGGACGACGACGATTACCCCGCGTACACCATGGGCCGGGCCGCCGAGATGCTCGGCACCACCCCCGGCTTCCTCCGGGCCATCGGTGAGGCTCGTCTCATCACGCCGCTGCGCTCGGAAGGCGGACATCGCCGGTACTCCCGCTACCAACTGAGGATCGCCGCGCGGGCCCGCGAGCTCGTCGACAGAGGAACCCCGATCGAGGCCGCCTGCCGCATCGTCATCCTCGAGGACCAGCTGGAGGAGGCTCAGCGCATCAACGCCGAGTACCGCCGCGCCGCGGACGAGGCGTCCGAAGGGCGCGGTACCGCTTCGAGCTGATCACGTGGGCGCGGGCGGGTGGGCGCGACACCCGGCACCGCCGCCGGAGCACCGGACGCAGCCGGAATGCCACCGGAATGCCACCCCCTCCGTCCGGGCGTATCGTCCGTTTATGTATGCGCAGGGTGTGAGGGTGACTGCCCCGTAGAGCGGCAGGGGGTGAGGGTGTGCGTGACACCGCCCGTTCCTCGGCCGGGACGGGCTTCGGGACCGAGCAGCTCGCAGGTGCCCTGGTGCGGGGCATGCGGGACAGCGGTGCCTGCGTGGGTGCCGTGTATCTGCCGGAACCGGGCGCGCGGGTGCTGCGGCTGGCGGTGCTGAGCGGGGTGCCCTCGGAAGTGGCCGCGCCGTGGGAACGGGTCGCCCTCGGTGCCGCGACCCCGGTGGCCGACGCCGTGCGGGAACGCCGGCTGGTGTGGCTCGGCAGTCAGGAAGAGGTCGCCCGCCGCTATCCGCAGATGGCCCTCGTCCTGCCCTATCCCTTCGCGCTGGCCGCCGCGCCGATCACCACCGAGGGCACGGAATGGGGCGGGCTCGTGCTCCAGTGGCCCGGCTCGCACCCGACGCAGCTGCGCGGCCGGGAGCGCGACGTGATCGACGACGTCTGCCGTCGGATGGGCCTGTTGCTGCGGACCGCCGCCGAGAACGGCCGACCCGTGGTGCACGACGCCGAACCCCTCCTGGTGCCCCCGCCGGGGACCGACGCCGCGAAGCCGCCACAGACCCAGTCCGGGCTCGACTTCGCCGAGCGCCTCCCCGGCGGCTGCTGCGCGCTGGACACGGACGGCCGCATCGCCTTCGTCACCGCCACCGCCGCCTGCCTCCTCGGTGCCGGACCGCCCGAGCTGCTGGGGGCCCGGCCCTGGGACGCGCTGCCGTGGCTGAACGACCCCGTCGCCCAGGACCGCTACCGGGCCGCGGTGCTCAGTCGCCGGCCCACGTCCTTCACCGCACTGCGGCCACCCGACACCTGGCTGTCCTTCCGTCTCTATCCGGACGCCTCGGGCGTCAGCGTGCGCATCGCCCCCGTGCTGGCGGCGCAGGCCGCGGACACGGCGTTGTCGCCCCATCCCCCGCCGCCGTCCGCCACGGGCCGCACCGCCGCGCTGTACCACCTGATGCACCTGGCGGCGACCCTTACGGAGGCCGCAGGGGTGCAGGACGTGGTGGACCGGGTCGCCGACCTGGTCCTGCCGGCCACCGGGGCGCAGGCCCTCGCCCTGATGACCGCGGAGGACGGCAGGCTGCGGATCATCGGCCACCGCGGCTACAGCGCCGACCTCATGAGCCGTTTCGACGCCGTGTCCCTCACCTCGCAGACCCCTGCGGTGCGCTGCCTGACCACCGGGGTCCCCTCCTTCTTCGCCGCCTTCGCGGAGCTGCGCCGCGCCTACCCTCCGGCGGTGCTCCAGGACGGCCTGGCCGCCTGGGCCTTCCTGCCCCTGATCACCTCGGGCCGCCCGGTGGGCTCGCTGGTCCTCGGCTACGACCGGCCCCACCCCTTCGCCCCCGAGGAGCGCGCCGTCCTCACCTCGCTGGCCGGCCTGATCGCCCAGGCGCTGGACCGCGCTCGCCTCTACGACGCCACGAACCGGCTCGCCCACAGCCTGCAGGCCGGTCTGCTGCCCCACACCCTGCCCCGCATGTCCCGGTTGGACGTGGCCGCCCGCTACCTCCCCGCCGGTCACGGCATGGGCATCGGCGGCGACTTCTACGACCTCATCCGCCTCGACGACACGACCGCCGCCGCGGCCATCGGTGACGTCCAGGGCCACAACGTGCAGGCCGCCGCGCTCATGGGCCAGGTCCGGACGGCGGTCCACGCCACCGCCGGTTCGAGTCCCGGCGAGGTCCTCGACCGGACCAACCGCCTGCTCACCGACCTGGACCCCGGCCTGTTCACCAGCTGCCTCTACGTCCATCTCGACCTCGCGCACCAGCGCGCCTGCCTGGCCACCGCCGGGCACCCGCCGCCCGTGCTGCGCCACCCCGACGGCCGTACCGAGGTGCTCCGCCTGCCGCCCGGTCTGCTGCTGGGCATCGACGCCACCGCGACCTACACGGCCACCGAGATCGCCCTGCCGCCGGGCGCGGTGCTCGTCCTGTACACGGACGGCCTGGTCGAGGTGCCCGGTGTCGACCTCGACGAGGTCGTCGACGCGCTCGCCGCCCGGCTCGCACGGGCCGGCGACCAGCCGGTGGAGGCCCTCGCCGACGCCCTGGTCCGGGACGCCGAGGAGTGCGCACACCGAAGCGACGACGTCGCCCTGCTCGTCATCAACCCGCGCTAGCACCCCGCCCGGCCACGCCTCAGACCCGCGGCAGACCCGCGGTGGCTGCTGGTGCTGCTGGTGGCGCTGCCGGCGCTCGGCGACGGCGGCGCGGCGGGCGTGGGCCGGCAGAGCTCGGCGACGATCGGCCCGGAGACGTCGGCTGGGCGCCGCCGCCGGAGCGCGGGTGCCTGGTGCGGTGGTCGCCGGTGGCGTGCAGCAGGTGCATGAAGGCGCCGAATCCTACGAGTTCCAGGCTGCCGTAGAGGTCGAGCACCGGGCCGTACCGCACGGCCGTGCGGCGCAGGCGGCGCCCGCGTGTGGGGATGGGCGACCGGTCCGGCAGCCGCGCGTTCCAGACGGCCGGACCGGGGAGCGTCGTGGTCATGAGGCCCCGGGCTCCGCCCGCCGCCGGGGCCGGGTACCGAACACCCACGCCCGGAAGAGCAGGAAGCGCAGCAGTGTCGCGGCCAGGTTGGCGGCGATCAGCACGGCGAGTTCGACGCGCGCCCCGGCCGACGGCGCCGCCTGGTGCAGAAGGGCGAGCGAGCCGCTGGTGAGCGTCAGCCCGAGCAGGAACACCACCAGCCCCCTGGCCTGATGGCGCATCGCACCGCCGGGGCCGCGGATGCCGAAGGTGAGGCGGCGGTTGGCGGCCGTGTTGCCGATGGCGCAGATCAGCAGCGCGAGCGCGTTGGCGGCCTGGGCTCCCACCACCGGGCGCAGCAGCGAGTACAGCAGCAGATGGGCGAGGGTGCTGACCGCCCCCACGGTGGCGAACCGCACGAGCTGCATCACCAGTCCGCCCGACGGCTCGTCGCCGTCGCTGCGCCGCAGTTCGGCCGGCGGCAGCGTGCCGCGCGCCAGCGCCGAGCCGATCCGGGCGATGCCGCGCAGGTCGGCCAGTGCCGTGGCGACGATGTCGACCCTGCTGTCGGGGTCGTCCACCCAGTCGACCGGCACCTCGTGGATGCGCAGCCCGGCCCGCTCGGCGATGACCAGCATCTCGGTGTCGAAGAACCAGCCGGTGTCCCGCACCAGGGGCAGCAGCCGTTCGGCCACGTCCCGCCGTACCGCCTTGAAGCCGCACTGCGCGTCGGAGAAGCCGACGGCCAGGGTCGAGCGCAGCAGGGCGTTGTAGCAGCGGGAGGTGAACTCCCGCTTGGGACCGCGTACGACGCGGGCGCCACGGGCCAGCCGGGTGCCTATGGCCATGTCGGAGTGCCCGGATATCAGCGGCGCGACGAGCGGGAGCAGCGCGGCCAGTTCCGTGGACAGGTCCACGTCGACGTAGGCGAGCACCGGAGCCGGCGAGCGGGTCCACGCGGCGTGCAGGGCCCGGCCGCGCCCTTTCTCGTCGAGCCGCAGCTCCTCGACCTCGGCCAGTTCACCGGCCAGCCGGACGGCGATCTCCGGCGTGCGGTCGGTGCTGGCGTTGTCGGCGATGGTGATCCGGAACGCGTAGGGAAAGGTTTCGCTCAGGTGCGCGTGCAGCCGCCGCACACTCGGCTCCAGGTCCGTCTCCTCGTTGTACACCGGGACGACCACGTCCAGGACGGGGTCCGGGTGATCGGTGGGGACCGGGGTGCGTCGGGGCAGCGGATGTACGTCCTTCACGGCGGCGGTCCCTCGTTCAGTCACTGGTTCGTCCTTGTCGGTGCTCGGGCGCAGGGTATGCCGTAGGTACGCGCGTGTGGGCGGCCGCGGGTCGTGGTCGCGGGTCATGGGCCGGTGAGCGCCGTCGAGGTGGGCGCGCCGGGAGGTTCGGACCGGCTCGTCGGGTGCGGTGTGCCCGACGGCGGGTGGGAGGTGGAGTACGGCGGCGTCGTCGTGGCGATCGGCCCTCCCGGGAGCGCGGGCGATGTGGGCGTGGGCGGGGAGGACGGCTCGCCGGCGGACCCGTCCGGTGCCCGCGTCGGCCCCGGGCTGGTGGGCACCGGGCTCACCTCGGGCCGTGGCGAGGGCCCGGCGGGCTCGGCCCGGTCCGGGCCGCCCGGCAGCAGCAACAGCCCGACCGCGAGTCCGGCGACGGCCAGGACGGAGCCGGCGGCGCGCTGTGCGGCCCGGACGCGGCGGCGGGCCCGCACCCCCTCCCGGATGCGTTGCCGGTGCCGCGGCCCGAAGGGGCTGTGCTCCTCGCTCTCCCGCATCATCCGCGCCAGCCGCCGCTCGAAGTGGTCCATGGGGTTCTCCTTCACCGCACCGGCTCGACGACGTCGGCCAGCAGCAGGCGCAGCCGCGCCACTCCCCGCGCGGCATGGGACCGGGCCGTGCCCAGCGGGCACCCGAGCGCCTCCGCCACCTGCCGCTCGGGCAGGTCCTGGTAGTAGCGCAGCACCACGGCCACCCGCTGCCGGGGCGTCAGCCGGGCCAGCGCGGCCTCCAGCCGGGAGCGCTCCGCCACGTCCGCGGACACGTCGCCCGCCCCGGCCACGTCGGGCAGCCGTTCGACGGGGCGTTCGCCCCACCACAGCCGTCGGCCCGAGCGGGCCGCCGCCCGCACCATCACCTTGCGGACGTAGGCCTCCGGCGCCTCCTCGGCGATCTTCGGCCAGACGAACCAGAGTCTGACCAGCGAGTCCTGCACCAGATCCTCGGCGCGATGCCGGTCGCCGCCGACGAGCAGCCGGGCGAGATGCAGCAACACCGGCCAGCGGGCCGTGACGAACTCGTCGAACTCACCCGCCCCCGCCTGCTCCATCCGCACTGTCCCCGCTCCCGCCGGTTGCCTACACCTGGAGTAAAGACGTCGGCGGGCCCACCCCTATGCACGCGTTGCCGGTGATCCGGGTCACATCGACAGGGAGTCTGATCTTCGACCGCGACGCGGAATGTAAGACCAGTCATCACTTTAATTCACTCGCAGCGACCGTTTTATTACCTTAATCCTTCACCCGTTTGCTGCGCATCCGGCGGAATGGGGTGCCGTTAGTTTGGATATGACCAAGGCAACCAGGGACGGTTTTTTCGGCCTGTTGGCGAGTCAGCAGCGAGGGGGCAAGGCTGCGGGACATGCGGTGACGCTGGGTCCCTACACTTACATTCCGGCCCCGGCCCACTGCTCGGCCAGTGTCAACGGAACACTCACCAAAGACGGTCCCCCGGTCACACTCCGGGCCACCGAGCCGATTCTCCGCAATTTCCTGGACATCATGGCCGAACTGGAAGACGATCTTGCGCGAAGGTGGCTCGGGTCCCAGGGCTCGGCCGGCTTCACAGCGGCGAAATAGCGACGCGCCATGTATACCCACAGCCATGGCACTCATGGCGACCATGGCACCCACGGCACCGGCCGGCACCGCGGTCCGGCCGACGACGCCTACCCGCAGCCCCTGGTTCCCCCGGACTCCGCCTGGGATCCCGCCGAGGAGCTGGCGTTCATGCTCCAGGACGCGCTGGCGGAGGAGCCCCCCTACATCCCTCCGGCGGACGCGTCGGTCACCGAGCCCGTCCCCGGCTCGCCGCTCGGAAACCTCCAGGAGATCACGGCCGAGCTGCCGCCGCTGAGGGATTCCCCGAAAGGTCACCGCAAGCCCCGTGCGCGCGTCGGCCGCAACGCATTGCGCGCGGTCAGCCGGTTTCTCGCCGCGTTGGCGGCGGTCATCGCGTGCAGCGTGAGTTTCTTCGGCGGAATGGCCGTCTACGAACCGCTGCGCCTTTCCGTTTCCCGAACACACGACGGCATTGTTTCCTTGTGGCCCCTGTTGATCTACGGTCCCTGGCTGGTGGCCTCGCTGTCCGTCCTGCGGGCCGCACTCCATCAGCGCAGGGCAGTGCACTCCTGGTGTGTGATTCTCCTTTTTTCGACAGCGGCGATGCTTTTATGTGTGGCGCAGGCGCCCCGGACGGTCGTCGACACCGTGACGGCTGCCCTGCCCGGGCTGGCGGCGCTTGCCTGCTTTCAGCAGCTCGTAAGGCAGATCACCCTGACCCGTCCGCCCCGGCGCTCGCTGCCCCGGCACCGCTCGCGGCCGCCCGCCGCCTCGCCCGGCGCCGAGGAGTCGCGCGGTTCCGCGCCCCGGGACGGCCGCCGGGAGATCTCGGGATCCCCCGGTTCCTCCCGGACCTCGCGCGACCGGGACTCCTCGTCGCGGCTTATTCCGAAGCAGGGCGCCACCCGCCGGTAGGCGCCCTGCCCGGGCCCGGGTGTCAGACGAGGCGCTTGCGTCCCCACAGGAAGAGGAACGCCACGACGGCCGCGGTCAGGGCGAACAGGATCGCCGCGCCGAGCCACTGCATGCCGGCCATCTGGGACATCGGCAGATAGTCCACCGACCAGCCGACCACGTCGGCCTGCTTCAGGCACAGTTCGCGGGCCTGCTCCGTCTCCGACTCGACACAGGTGCTCCAGCCGAGCAGCTCCCCGCCGCCGGTGAGGTACGACTGGTCGATCTGGTGGGCGGCGTCCGGCAGGACCGGGAACGAGTCCTCCGCGAGGACTCCCTTGTTCGTGGTGGCCGTGATCACGTCGCCGAGCGCCAGTCGCAGTTCGCCCCAGACGAGCTGGGCGGCGACGGCGAACCCGAAGGTGACCACCATGGCCGTCAGCGTGCGGCGCAGCACCACGCCGATCGCCACACCGCACACGACGGTGAAGAGGGTGAGGGCGACGGGCACCGGGCCGGTGGTGTCGAAGGCGGCACCGCTCGTCCAGTCCAGCACCGTGGTCTGCCCCTTGACCGGCGCCCACCACCAGCCGAACGCGACCGACAGCGCGATCGTGCTCACCGTGAGCACCAGCGCGGTCAGCCCCAGCTTGGTGGCCAGCCAGCGGGTGCGGCTCGCGCTCTGGGCGGCGACCAGCTTGGCGGTGCCGTGCTCCAGGTCGCCCGCGAGCAGCGGGGCGCCGACGAACACGCCGAGCACCACGGGGATCAGGCCCAGCGCGCTGGAGACGGGGCCGAAGGCGGCGGCGTACGGCGCGAACTCCGTGCCCAGGCCGTCGAGTCCGTTCGCGGGCCAGCCGTAGCCGGTCAGGAAGTCGATCATGCGGTCGCGCTGGAAGACGATCCACGCCAGCAGGAGCACGCTCGCGCCGAGCAGGGTCAGGTACGCGGCCCGGTGCTGGCGCCAGACCAGCCAGGTCATGCCGGAGAGGCGGGGGCGGCGGGAGGCGGGGGCGTCGGTGGCGACCGGCGTGCCGGTGAGGGTGCTCATGCGGCCACCGCCCGGGAGCCGTGCACCTGCGCGGTGGGGGTGATCAGCGAGGGCGCGTCGACGGAGCGCAGGTGGGCGAGCAGGAGTTCCTCCATGGTCGGGGCGGCCGCCTCCCAGGGGCCGGTGACCGGCCCGTCGGCACGTACGAGGGCGGTGAACTGCCGTCCTGTGGTGCGGGCTTCGACGAGGGTGTGCTGCGCGAGACCGGCGGGCAGGCCCTCGTCCTCGCGGACGCCGGTGACCAGGGTGTGCACGGCGAGCAGTTCGTCCACGTCACCGGCGAGGCGCACCGCGCCGGAGGCGATGACGACGAGGTAGTCGCACACGTTCTCCAGCTCGGCCAGGACGTGGGTGGACATGAGCACGGTGGTGCCGCGCTCGGCGGCCTCGGCCATGAGGGTGCCCATGAGCTCGTGCCGTACGACCGGGTCGAGGTCGGACATCGGCTCGTCGAGGAGCAGCAGGTCGGGCTGCTTGCCGAAGGCGAGCGCGAAGGCGACGCGGGTGCGCTGCCCGCCGGAGAGGGTGCCCACCTTGGCGTGCAGCGGCACGTTCCCGGCGCGCACGATGCCCTCGGCGGCCCGCTGGTCCCAGCCGGGGTTCAGCTCGCGGCCCATCCGCAGGATCTCGGCCACCGTGAAGCGGCGGTACAGCGGCTTCTCCTGGGCGAGGAACGCCGTACGCCGGCCGGCCTCGGCCGACTCCGGGGCCGCGCCGAACACCCGGAGCGTGCCCTCGGTCGGCTCCAGCACGTTCGCCGCGATGCCCATCAACGTGGTCTTTCCCGCCCCGTTGGGCCCGACCAGCCCGCAGATCCGCCCGGCCGGCAGCCGGAACGAGCAGTCCCGCAGGGCCCAGCCCCGTCGGTAGCGCACCCCCACGCCGGAGGCCTCCAACGCCGTGTCCCCGGCGTACTGACCGTCACTCACGTCATCCACCACCATTTAACTACTTGATTAGTGGAATGATGATGGGAGGCGGCGAGGGCTCCTGTCAACGCCGTTCACCTTCGCCCGCGCCGCCGCTCCGCACCGGACCCGCCGGGCGGCTACCTGCCGGAGTCCTCGGCGAGGGTGTGCGCCACGAGCGCGTTGGCGTGGCCGTGGCCCAGTCCGTGCTCGTTCTTCAGCCAGGAGACGAGCTCCATGTGCTTCGTCAGGGGCGAGGCGCGGATCAGGTCCTTCCACTCCGCTATGGGACGGCCGTACTTCTTCTCGATCGAGGGGAAGTAGGCGGCGGGGCCCTTCACGGGTGCGGTCATGGCGGTCACGTCCTTCTGTGCTCGGGGAACCCTGTTGTTCGTCGTCGGTGATGACCGGCGCAGGGCGGGCAAGTGGTCGTTCCGGCGGGGTGATCCGCGTCACTCCGCCTTGGGCCGTCCGGGCGCCGCCATGGAACTTCGGGGAACGGGCAGGCGTTGCCACGACGACGTGTGCGAACGCACACCGACGACCGGAACGACACGGCTGAAGCCGAGGTGGCACGGGATGGCTATGTGGGATCGGATCAAGGACCAGGCCAAGAGCCTGCAGCAGCAGGCCCAGGGGGCGCGCGGCTCCGGCGCACAGGGTGGGCACGGCGGGCAGGGCGGACACGGCGGCCAGGGCGGGTTCGGTGCTCCCGGCGGTCACGGCCGGCCGGGTTCCGGCTCCTCCGGCGGCTCGCGCGCCCAGCTGGTGAGCACGCTCAAGTCCCAGCTCACGTCCCTGAAGACGGAGCTGAAGAGCGGTGCCTACCGGGACGCCAGCATGGCCATGTGCGCCCTGGTCGCGGCGGCCGACGGGCATGTCGACCCGACCGAGCGGCAGCAGATGGAGTCGCTGATCCTGAACAACGACGTCCTGCAGAACTTCCCGCCGGAGCAGCTGCGGCAGCGGTTCAGCAAGCACGTCGACCAGCTGTCGTTCGACTTCCCGCAGGGCAAGACGCAGGTCATGCAGGAGATCGCCAAGGCGGCGAAGAAGCCGGCGGAGGCCCGGGCGGTCGTCCAGACCGGTTTCGTCATCGCCGGGGCCGACGGCTACATCGCGCCGGCCGAGGAGCAGGTGCTGCGGGAGGCGTGCTCGGTGCTGGGCCTGTCTCCCCAGGAGTTCGGCCTCTGATCCCGCGCCGGCCCTTTTGCTGAACGCCGGGCCACCGGTGAGGGGCGATTCTGTTGCGGCCGACGCAGATATCGCCCCTCGCTCAGGCTAGGGTTTTTGTGTGCCCCCTGATCGTGTGCCCGATGAGCCCGCCCCCTCGCTCGACAACCTCGACGACGACGACTACCCCGCCTACACCATGGGCCGGGCGGCCGCCGTCCTCGACACGACGCCGGCGTTCCTGCGCGCCCTGGGCGAGGCCAGGCTGATCACCCCCCTGCGCTCGGAGGGCGGCCACCGCCGCTACTCCCGCCATCAGCTCCGGATGGCCGCCCGCGCCCGGGATCTGGTCGACCAGGGCACCCCGATCGACGCCGCCTGCCGCATCATCAGCCTGGAGGACCAGCTCGCGGAGGCCCGACGGCAGCTGCGGGGCCAGGGAAAAGGACATCACCGCGAAGCCCGCTGAATATCTGTCGCGGCGGGTGCAGAATTTCTGTACCCAAAAAGAGAATGCGAGGGCAGAGAATCGCCCAGGCCGTATACCCAGGACTGTGCTAGCTTGATACGAGCACTCGTTTTAAGGGAGATTGAATATGGCATCTGGCACCGTGAAGTGGTTCAACGCGGAAAAGGGCTTCGGCTTTATCGAGCAGGACGGTGGCGGCGCTGACGTGTTCGCTCACTACTCGAACATCGCCACCACCGGCTTCCGCGAGCTTCAGGAAGGCCAGAAGGTGACCTTCGACGTTACGCAGGGCCAGAAGGGCCCGCAGGCCGAGAACATCGTTCCCGCCTGACGCGTATTGCAGTTCGGGGCCCGCACTCTTCGGAGTGCGGGCCCCGACGCATTGCCCGAACGGCCCGCAAACCTTCCGGCCGGCACCCGTGGCCGTACCGGCCGGGCGTACGGAAGTGAAATGTCCGCTCAGGCGGACCGCGCTCGCCGTCGGCGCTCCGGGGCACTCGCACGTTCCGGTGGTCGCCGCCTGATCACGCTGTGGGACCCGTGCCGTCCCCCGTATCCAGTGACCTATGGATGACCACGGCACCACAGCCCTCACGGCCACCTCCGCCGCATCGGCCACCTCGGCCACCTCGGCCAGCGGTCGAGGCCCTGCGGGCCGGCCGGGGCGGTGCCGGAGGGCACCGGGCGGGAAGCGGCACCTCGCCTCCGGTGCCCCGCTAGGATCCCGGCATGGTCGAACTAGCCGAAATGATCCGGGAGTTGAGGCACGAGCTGAACTCCGCGCTGGCCGGTGGCGGCGACGGGCCCGTGCGGTTCGAGCTGGGGCCGGTCGAGATCGAGGCGACCGTCGCGGTGGGGCGGACCGGCGGGGCCGGGGGAAAGGTGCGGTTCTGGGTGGTGGAGGCGGGCGGTGAGGCGCGGGTCGAGTCGTCGCGGACGCACCGGATCTGCCTGACCCTCCAGCCGAAGCTCGTCGCACCGGACGGCACGCATCACGACGTGCTCATCACGGGTGATGAGGCGGAAGGGGAACGGTGAGCCGCAGGACGCTCGTTTCGACCCCCTGACGTGGGGGGACGACTGGCCGTACGCTGGTCGGCACTGTCAGTGGTAACTCAGGCGGGACTGGTGGCGGTCGGGAGGTCACGGGGGTGGAAGGGCGCAGCCCTGCGCGGGTTCGCAACGAGTTGGTGGCGAATGTCGTGGACGTCCTTCAGGAGTCGGCGACCATGCGGCACACGAGCAGCGCGGACCTGCTGGTGACCATGCTGGGCCAGGAACTCGGCGCCCCGGTGGAGCCGCCTCGCGGCGAGGCGTTACGGCCCTGGCTGCTGCGCCTGGTGGAGAAGTGCGCGGGCGTCCCGGACGGGATGCCGTGCCTGGTGCGCTGCCTGGCGTACGTCGAGCAGCAGTCGGCAACCGTGACGGCACTGCACCGGCTGGTGGACGAGTGGGAGGCCGTCGACTTCTTCGACGGGGCCGATCTGCATCAGCTGCGGCCGCTGCTCCAGGAGATCCGCTCCGCGTCCACGCTGGCCGCGATGGCCCGCCGGGCGAGCCGCTCGCGCACCCAGGAGCTGCCGTCCTGGTGCGACACGGGCTGGACGGTGTTCCTGCGCCTGGCAGGTGACAACTCGGCGGCGAAGGAACTTCCGGTGAGCATGGCGTTCGTGTCCCTGGCCGCCGACCAGCTGGTCGAGGACGGTCAGGTGGACACGGCCGAGCTGCTGCGCCGCTGGAACCGCCGGCAGGCCCGCACGTGGGGCCTGGAGGACAAGATGGCCGAGTGGCAGCGCGGCGGCGCCGTCGCCGAACCGGTGACGTCCTCGCTGATGCCGGCGTATCTGATGATCCAGTTCGAGCCGGACGGCGTGGACCGCGACCGCTACTACCTGTCCCACTGGCGGCAGTCGGACGCCGAGGGCTGGCATCCGGTGCCCGGTGAGACCGTGCACCTGCACCGCGACGAACTCCCCTCCGAGGTCGAACAGCTCATCGAGCAGACGGAGGAACGCTGGTCGGATCTGCGCCAGCCGGTGGTGCTGGAGTTCATCCTCCCGTGGGAACTGCTGGGCGAGCCCGTCGAGTGGTGGCACAAGGAGTCCGACTCGTCCTCCCCGACCCCGCTGGTGATGGACTACGCCGTCCTGGTGCGCAGCTTCGAGCGGCTGCGCAGAGCCTCCTGGCACCGCCCCTGGCACAACAAGTGGCGGCACTTCAAGGAGCGCCCCGCCGACACCCGCCCGTACTGGAACCGGCCCGGCCACTCCCACTTCCATCTGGAGCGGGAGCTGAAGGAGGACGAGCACGCCGTCTGCCTGGTGCTGAGTGAACCGCCGGGCACCGACTCGCCCACCAGCCGCCAGGCGTATCTCGCCGGTCTGAGGGCGGGTGTCCCGGCCATGATCTGGCACCGCGGCGACTGCGCCGACCCGGCCTTCAAGGAGGCCGTCGCCGACATCGTGCAGGACCGCGGGCTGGCCGGTCTGATGGAGCGGACCGGAAGATGGCGCAAGGAAGCGCTGGCCGTCGGGCCCGAGGGGTGGGACAACCACGTGGGGCGCCATCTGGCGATCCTGCTCGACGACCCGGAACGCAGACCCGTGCCCCCGGGGCCCGACCGTACGCGGGGTGACCGGCCGGCCGGGCCGGAGGTGCACGGTCCACCCGTCCGCGAGCCGAAGGGTGACCCGAATTGAACGAGCGTGCGCGTAACCGCCCGCCTGTGTTTCAGGTCGGCCCCAGTGCTTCCGTCATGCTTTCGCGTACACCCGCCGCGAGCCCCCGTGCGCACTTGCTTCACGAGCGGAACCGCTGCAAGGCTTTGCTCGTGGCTGTCACGCATGCCGGGGGTGTGCGGGATTCCGCCACCCGCTCATCGTCACTACGACGCCTTGAGGGCACGCATGCATGATGACGATGGCCAGCGACCGGGAGAGTCCGCGCGGGCACGCCGTGAGGCCGCTCAAGTCCTGAGCCGGCTCGGTGGGCAGCCGGGCGGGCCCCGACCCACGGAAGCGGTCCTGGTCATCGACACCCACCCCACGATGCGGGTGTGGCACGAGACGGTCCGCGACGACCTGGTCGACGAACTCGAACGCGCGGGCGCCTTCTCCCGCGTACGGGTGTTACGGCTGCTCGGCACCGACGAGACCGACCCGGCCCGGGTCAGCCCGGAGGAACCCCTCGGCCCGGCACCGCAGAACGCCCGCCGGGTGGTGCTGGTGCTGACCGACGGCCTCGCGGCCGGCTGGCGGCTCGGCGCCGTCCAGCCGCTGCTGCGCGGCTGGGGGCGGAGCTGCCCGGTCGCCGTGGTGCATCTGCTGCCGCAGCAACTGTGGTTCCGCACGGGGCTGGACGTGTACCGGGTGCGGATCCGGGCCCCGCACGGCTGGGCCGCGAACAGCGCCTGGGACTGGGAGGAACGCGAACCCCCCGCCGGGCTCCGGGACACCGACGAGGCGGTCGCCGACCGGGAGGGCACCGCCGTCGTCGTGCCCGTGCTGGCGCTGACCGGGCGGTGGGCGGAGGCGCTCACCCGGCTGGTGTCCGGGCCGGAGCCCGAATGGCTGGATCTGTCCGCCATTCAGGCCCGCGAGTGGAAGAGCAGGCCGGACGCGGCCCGCGCGCTGCCCTGGGCGGAGGAGCTGCCCGACCCGCTGAGCACCCTGCCCGCCGCCGAACGCGTCTCCGACTTCCGGGCCGTCGCGAGCCCCACCGGGTTCACCCTGGCGACCCGGCTGGCCGCCGCGCCGCTGAGCCTGCCCGTCATCCGCGGGATCGTCGCCACCACCCCCGGCGCCGGTCCGGTCCATGTCTCCGAGCTGCTGATCAGCGGTCTGGTACGCCCCACCTGGGAGCACGACGAGGGGCCGGCGGACGTGGTGTTCACCTTCGCCCCCGACATCCGCGAGGAGTTACTGGCGCTCGGGCGGCGCAGCGCCACCGCCCGGGTACTGAGCGAGGTGCGCGCCCTGTTCGCCGCGGACGACATCGCCCGCAGCCTGCTGCCGCCTCCCACCGAGCCGCTGGACACCCTGGCGATGCCGCATGTCAGCAGCCGCAACATCGCCTTCCTGCGGGTGGAGCTGACCGCCCTGCGTGCCCTGTCGGGCCGCTACGACCAGCGTGCCGCCATGCTGGCGCGGGTGCTGAGCTGGCACGATCGGCGTTACGCGGTCAGCCTGGAGAAATCACCACGCGGAGTGCCGGGACGGGTGGCGGCGGCCCGGTCGGCCGACGACGCCACCGACCCCACCCCCCGGACCCCCTCCGAAGGAGCCTCGCAGATGCCGACATCACCCCAGCGGACCGTGGAGACGGGGGACCGCACGACACAGCCGCGGGTCTGGGGGAACCTGCCGCCGCGCAACCCGAACTTCACCGGGCGCACCGAGCTGCTCGAACTGCTCGACCAGCGGCTGCGCGAGGGCACCACGACCGTGCTGCCGGAGGCGATCCACGGCATGGGCGGCGTCGGCAAGACCCAGCTGGCGATCGAGTACGCCTACCGCCATCAGGCCGAGTTCGACATCGTGTGGTGGATCCCCGCCGAGCGGCCCGGCCAGATCGGGCAGGCGCTGGTGGAACTGGCCCAGCGGCTCGGCCTGGTGACCACCACCGAGGCCAACATCGCCGGGCCCGCGGTGCGCGAGGCGCTGCGCGAGGGCCGGCCGTACGCCCGCTGGCTGCTGATCTTCGACAACGCCGACAACCCCGAGCAGGTCCGCCACTACTTCCCGCAGGGCGGGAGCGGCACCATCCTCGTCACCTCCCGCAACCGGCGCTGGGGCCAGGTCGGCGGCTCCCTCGAAGTGGACGTGTTCACCCGCGAGGAGAGCACGGAACTGCTGCGCCGCTCCGGCCCGCCGCTGCGGGACGGTGAGGCCGACGCGCTGGCCGAGGCGCTCGGCGACCTGCCGCTGGCCCTGGAACAGGCCGCGGCCTGGCGGGCGGAGACCGGGATGCCCGCCTCGGAGTATCTGCGGCTGTTCGAGAACAAGCGCATGGAGCTGCTGGAGGTGGCTCCGCCGCCGGACTACCAACTGCCGGTCGCGGCCGCCTGGAACGTCTCCCTCGACCATCTGGAGACCCGCAGCCCGGCCGCGCTGCGGCTGCTCCAGCTGTGCTCCTACTTCGCGCCCGACCCGATCTCCCGGTCGATCTTCTCCGGCCTCGGCAACAGCAGCATCTTCCCCGAGCTGGACGCGGCACTGAACGACCCGATGCGGCTCGCCCGGGCGATAAGGGAGGTGAACCGCTACTCCCTCGCCCGTATCGACCACCGCACGAACTCGATCGAGATGCACCGCCTGGTGCAGCTCGTTCTGAACAACCGCATGACCCCGGAGGAGCAGTCCCGCATGCGCAACGGTGCCCACACCCTGCTCGCGGCCGCTGACCCCAAAACGCCCACCAATCCCGCGAGTTGGCCCCGATATGCGGAGCTCTACAGCCATGTCATCGCCTCCGACGCGATCAAGTCCGACCAGCCGTGGGTCCGTCAGCTGGTGCGGAACATCGCCGAGTACCTGTACTACTGGGGCGACCACGACGTCTCACTCGACTTCTCCGAGCAGGCCTGGGAGTCCTGGACGGCCATCTTCGGTGAGGAGGACCAGCAGACTCTGCTCATGGGGCAGTGGCTGTGCTTCATGTACTGGGTGGTGGGCCGGTTCGAGGACGCGGCCCGGCTGGTGGCCCACCTCAGGGAGGTGTACGACCGCACCGCCCCGGCCGGCCAGGAGGACATCCGCGAGGACGCGCTCGACGCGCTGCAGCTGGAAGCGGCGGTACGCCGCGTCGAGGGCCGCTTCGCCACCGGCGCCGAACTCGACAGAATCGCCTACGAACGCGCCCACCGGGCTTTCGGCGAGGACGACCCGACGACGCTGAACATCGCCCACAACCTCGGAGTGAGCCTGCGCCTGGTCGGTGACTTCCGCCAGGCCCTGGAGCTCGACCGGCGCACACTCGACCGGAAACTGCGCCTGTTCGGCCGGGACGACCAGCGGGCCCTGACCACCGAGAACAACGTGGCCATCGACGTGCGCGAGACCGGCGACTACATCGGTGCCCGCGCCCTGCACCAATCCGTACTGGTCGCCTACCGGGACGTCTTCGGGCAGGGCAACCCGGCCACGATCGAGGCGATGCGCCAGCTGAGCGAGGCCTGCCGCAAGGAAGGCGACCACCTGCGCTCGCTGGAGCTGGCCACCGAGGCACACGCCCAGTTCACCCGCCGCTACGGCGACACCCACCCTCGCTCGCTGGCGGCCGCGCTGACCCTGTCGGTGGCGCTGCGGCAGAACGGCGACCTCCAAGCGGCCCGCACCCGAGGCCTCAAGGCCTGCGAGGGCTACCGGCAGATCTACGACCCGCACCATCCGCACGTCCTGTCCGCCGACGTCGACCTGGCCGTCACCCTGCGACTGCTCGGCGGGTCCGAGGAGGCGCGGCGCCTGGACGAGACGGCCCTGGGCTCGCTGTCCGACCGGCTCGGCGCCGGGCATCCGCTCGCCCTCATCTGCGCGATCAACCTGGCCAGCGACCTGGCCGCTCTGGGGCTTCACGAGGAAGCCCGGCACCGGGGCGAGGACACGCTGGCCCTGTGCCGGACCACGTTCGGGGAGGACCACCCCACCACGCTGGTCTGCGCGGGCAACCTTTCGTCGGACCTCGTCTCCGTCGGCGAGGAGGAGCAGGGCACCGCCCTGCGCGCCGACACCCTGGCAAGCATGGAGCGCGTTCTCGACGCCCCCAGACTTCAGGTGGAGTCGAGCACCGCACACCCGGCGACCACCCAGTTCCGCGAGGGCCGACGCGCCAACTGCGACATCGATCCGCTGCCGCTGTGAGGGCCTAGTCCTGCCCCAGCCACGCCGCCAGGCGTACGGGGTCGGCGCCCCGGCCGGTCGCCGCGACGAGAGCGTCCTGCACGGCCCGGGCCCGTTCCGGGAAGCCGAGGAGCAGGCGGGCGGCCGGCCCGTGGGACGGGTCGCCGGACAGCGCGCGGCCGAGGCCCGCCCAGGCCGCCACGGGTGCCTGCCTGCCGGACAGCCGGTCGGCGTAGGCGGCGCGGGCCTCCTCGCGGTGACCACGGATCAGCAGGACGTCGGGGGCCTCGATGCCCTGGACGGTCCCGGCCACGGTGTGCTGCCAGCTCCCGTCGGGATCGCTGAGCTGGTAGCGGGCGAGGACAGCAGCGCTGTCCAGGTGACGGGCCTCGGTGTCGGGGACGACGGCGGGTTCGGCGGCCAGGGCGGCCGACGGCCGGGCCGCGCCGCGTCGCCAGTCGCGTACGGCCTCCTCAACGGCAGCGGCAGGAGGGCGCAGGTGGTGCGCCCGCCAGCGGGTCAGGTGGTCCCCGGCGACCTCGTGGGCCAGGCGCAGCTCAGACGCGGGCACTTCGTCGGTCATCCACTCGGCGCACCGCTCGCTCAGCCCGTCCAGCACCCACCGCCCCAGCGGCGTCAGTTGCTGGTGTCCGCGGACCTCGTTCAGCACGGACCACACCTGGGTGCGCCACATCGCGAACTCGAAGTGGGCCAGCGGGGCGTACGAGGGCTCGGCGGTGTGCCGGTGGGCGCGCCAGAAGCGGGTCACACCGAGGAAGGCGTAGATGCCCTGGAGCAATCCACCCAGCGGGCGAGGATCGTCGCGCCAGGGGGCGTAGCACAGGAACGTGGAGGTCGGCGGGTCGGGGGCCGGCTCGGTCAGCGGGCCCAGGTGCATGAGGCCGCCCAGCTTGGTGTGTTGAAACTCGTGGACCAGGGTCGCGGCGAGTTGGGGTACGTCGTCGGGGCGGGAGGCCGTAAGCCCGCCGAAGGCGTCGCCGGCCGTGCTGCTGTGCGGTCGAAACCTCTCTCTCGTCGGGGTGGGAGCCACTGACATCAGCCCGTGGCGCATGGCGTCGGCGCTGACCGGATCGTCGCGCAGGAGCACGTGCCAGGCGTCGGCAAGCATCGACTCCCACGTCGCCGTCTCCGCCGCGGACAGCAGCCGGGGCTCACTCGGGGCGGGGAACGTCCGGTACGGGTCCAGTTCCTCCAGCACGAGCGACTTCGCGTCCGGCCCGGATCCCAGTGTCAGCCTGCGCACCGGGAGCCAGCCCGGGCCGCGCCGGTCCCATCCGGGCGCGACCTCGACGACCGCTCCGCGCGCCCCTGTGATCCGCAGCCGGCCCGCGCGTCCCGTCACCAGGGCGGAGTCCCACTGCTCGGCGTCCGGCAGGACGGCGCAGCCCAGGGTCGGCAGCGGGACCAGACCGCGGCGCGCCGGGACATTGATCGAGAAGTTCAGTTGGGCCCGCGCGCCCGCGGCCGCCGCCAGCGCCGCCAGGTGACCGATGGCCACCCACCGCGGGGCGTCCTCATAGACGTGTCCGCGCAGCCGACGTACCGCCAGGGAGACCCACATACCCGTGTTGGGGGACATCAGGACGTCCTCGAACGCCTCGGGTGCCCGCCGCTGCGCCCGTTCCAGAAGCGCCCAGGCCTGCGCGTACGACACGCGGATGTCGTCGTCGTGGGAGAGCGCGTTGTCCAGGGCCCGTAGCAGCAGCAGGCGGCGGCTGCGCTCCGCGCCGAGCAGTTCCGTCACGACCGCGCCGTCGCCGTCACCGTGGGCGAGCGCCACGGCGCCGGCCGTCGACAGCCGGTGGAACTGCAGAAGATCCCCCGTCGTCATGGCGTCAGCGGCCACGCGTCCTCCACGGGTCGATGCGCGTCAAGCCGGCCGGGTCAGTCGAACCGGGACGGGTTGTACGACACCGTGATGGCCTGCGGGCCGTCGATGTGGCGCAGCAACTGCTCCAGCGACTCGGTAAAGGCCGTGCCGTCCATGGAGCGCAGCGCTTCAAGAGAGACCCCCGAAAGATCGACGAGACACGACTCGACAGCAGGCATCGTTTGCTCCACGGCTGCCAAGTCCCCTCCCGTGCCTACGAGTCAGCGCTGTCGGCTCCCAACCATCATGGCCCAGCGGACAGCAAGTCGAAACCCCACATCCCGGCCGCCCCGCGAGATCACGTCAACGGTGGCGCACGGCCAGCAGGGCGGCGGCCCGGTCGACCCGTTCCACTTCCGGCGACGGGCCCTCCAGCAGCCGTACGGCCTCCAGGAGCTGGTCGAGCGTGCCCGGATAGCGCAGGCAGGTGCGCACGACGCCGTAGACGTCCATGCGCAGCCGGGGGTCACGGGGGCTGTTGGCGGCGATCCGGTCGGTGATGCTGTCCAGCAGCAGGGTCATGCCGTTCGGGCCCCGCAGCAGGGGCAGGGCCGTGAGAGCGTCCACGAGGTCGACCAGTTCGCGCAGGGGCAGTTCGCCGGGCAGGGCGGTCAGGGGGGCGACCGGGCGGGGAGCGGCCGTACCGTCGGCGGAACCGAGCGCCTCGCGCGGCGGCAGTCCGGCGTGGCGCCCGAGCCGCTCCAGCGCGTCGGACGACAGGACGTCGTACCACCGCTCCACCCGCCGGGCCGCGAGCCTGCCCAGCCCGTCGGCACGGTGGTGCACACCGACCACACCTATCACCGCGCCCCCGCACCAGACCGCCGCGCCGGACATGCCCTCCCACGGGGAGCGTTCCGGTTCGACGTCGGCGGGCGGGACGACGACGGCCAGTTCGAGCGTGCCCTCGCGGCGGTTGGACAGCACGGAGACGGTGCCGGAGACATGGCACGCGTCGCGGTACCGGCCGGGCGGGCCGTCGCCCGAGGACGGAGCGGTGTCCCGGCGGAGCTTGAAGCGGGGGAAGCCCATGGCGCTGAAGGGCAGCACCACGTCGGCGTCCGGGACGGCGGCATACCGGGGCGGGGCGACGGCGGGAAGGCCGGGCGGGGGGCCGGTCAGCTCCAGCAGGGCGACGTCGGCGGCCTCGTCCAGCAGAACGACACGGGCGTCGGCGCTCCATTCGCCGGGCAGGTCGGCGTCGAAGCGGACGCACAGCCGGTCGACGGGTCCGGCCACGACATGGGCGGCCGTCAGCACACAGTGACCGGACACCCGGTACCCGGACCCGCGCCGCCCCGGGCGCCCCCGCGGCCCGCCGACGAGGACCTCGGCGACACGCGCCGCGTCCAGCCCCTGCTCCCCCCGGTCCGTCACACGGGTCCCCTACCCGTGGGGTGCGGGGCGTACGCCGGAGCGACCGGCGACGAGGGCCTCCCGTGCCACGCTGACGACGTGCTCCCGCAGTCGCTCGGTGAACAGCCGCATGTTCTTGCGCGCGATGTCGGTGTCCGGGTAGCGGCTGGCGAGCTGGAGGCCCTCGTGGAGGCGGGTCAGCCAGACGCAGACCTGGTCGCCGTACGACACCCGGATCAGGCCGTAGGCCTTCAGGTCCTGCCACTGCTCGGAGCCGGTGGTGGCGCGGGCGTCGACGAAGGAGACGATCGAGTACAGGTCGGGGGAGGTGGGACGGAAGTCGGCGCCCAGGAGCTTCAGGACGCGTGCGATGGGCTTGCGCGACAGCGGGCGGTTCTCGCGCAGGGCGGCGCGGACCATGCGCAGGGTGCTGTCGAAGTCGGGCGCCTCGGCGACCGGGACCTCGATCGGGGCGCCGCCGACGTACCAGCCGACGGAGTCCGACCACTGGGAGCGGACGCGGGTGTGGAAGGGCACCACCGTGCGGTAGACCTGCTGGCCGCCGATCTCACGGACGATGAGCGCGGTCGCGGCGAGCACACCGACCAGGCTGCCGCCGTAGGGGCGGCAGTACGCCTCGAAGGCGGCGGCGTCGGCGTCGTCGACGAGCATCTCCTGCATGAACTTCTGCGTCGGAAGCGGCCCTTCGGGGTCGAGGCCGAGCTCCACGGGGAAGTTCGGCAGCTTGCCGTCGCACTGGACGATGAACTCCCGCCAGCGGCCCACGATCTCGTGGGTGTCGTCGAGGCGGTCGGCCTCGGTGCGTTCGAGGGCGCAGAAGTCGACGTAACTGGCGACCGGGGGCGCGTCGAGGCGGCGGCCGTCGAGGGCGGAGGCGTACAGCTCGTGGATCTCGGCGGGGATGCGGTGGATGGAGTGCGCGTCGACGTTGCTGTGGTCGAACGCCATGTAGACGCTGGTGCCGTCGTCCCGGACGACGGCGGTGTAGATGAAGTTGGGCCAGCTGAGCGCGTCCGCCACGGTGTCGAACCGGTCCTGCAGATACCGGGTCAGCCTGGCCGCCTCACCGTAGGCGCCCCGGTCCTCACGGTGCAGGACGACCGCGTCCGCGTCGAGGGTGAAGCGCCGCATGTCGTCACCGATCCAGCGGAATCCGCTGCGCAGCGTCTCGTGCCGCAGCGTCCAGGCCCGCAGGGCCTCCTGGAGCACGCCGAGGTCGACCTGGCCGGGGATGTCGAAGGCGGCGCCGAGCCAGGTCGGCACGAACAGGCCGTCCTCACGCACGGAACGCGCGGTGCGCACGTGCGACTCCTGGACGTACGCCGGCGGCCGGGAGTCATCCGGCATGTCGGCCGCGGCCCGCACCGCCGCCGGGTGCAGCGTCCACTCCACGAGCCGCCCGGGGCGGATCTCGCAGCGCTGGATGTCCGTCATTCGCACAGCATTCTCCGTTCGTCTGCCCACGGGAGACGACCGGCTAGGCGCCCGTGTCTGCTGGGCATCGCTCAGTGCACAACGGGACCAACGCTCAGGTGTGGCGGAAGAAACGGCGGGCGCACAGGGGAACGCCCCCGGCACGGCGGCCGGAGGCGTTCGTGGAGCGGTCACGCGGGGTCGGTCACGGGGCGTCGATCAGGTGGTGCGGGGGGACCTTGACCGTGCGGGCGCCCGGTTCGCCGCCGAGGACGACCTTGCGCAGGGCGACGTTGTTGTCGAGGTCGGTCTCCTTGAGCCGCTTCTCCGGGTTGGCGATCACCTGGATGTGGTACGTGCCGTTCGGCAGGTCGGTGATGTCGAAGGACTGGCCCGGACGGTACTGCGTGTACGTGTCGCCGGAGCCGACGTCGAGCACCTCCCGCACAGAGAGGGAGTTCTGCTGACCGCACGCGGTCGACAGGTCCGTGTTGTACGGGTGCCAGTTGGCGTTCTTCACCGTGTAGTCCACGGCGTCGGTGTTGGCCAGGCAGAACGCCTCCTTGCCGCTGCGCACCTCCTTCGTCTGGTCCGCGCTCAGCAGGCGGTAGCTGGCGAAGTCCGTGAAGTGCCAGTGCTCGTGTCCGACGCGCGGGTCCCACTCCATGGTGCCGGTGGGCGTGTACCCGATCTGCTTGCCGTTCGCGTCGTAGAAGTACTGGTACGCGTCCATCAGATCGGCGCCCGGGCTGCGGAACCCGTCCACGACGAGCGGGGCGGGCCCGGCGTTCCACACGTTCGCGCTGAACGCGAGGTAGTCCTTGCCCGGTACGTCCCCGTCCTCGCCGTCGGTGATGGCGATGTCCCACGCCGGCAGCGAACGCAGGTCGGGCTTGGGCACGTCGGCCGGGACGCCCGCGCGCCCGGTGGGCCGCTCGGCGTTGGGCTTCAGCGCGGGCGCGACCCGCGAACCGTCGGTGTGGCCCGGCCCGTCGCCCAGGTGCGAGGCACGGCCGCGGTCCTCCATGGCGTGCGACAGCTGGGGCGGGGTGGGGGCGTCGGCGCCGCGCGGGCCGTAGTGGTGGGCGGTGTGGGCGTCCTGCGCGGCGGCGCCGTGCCCGCTGTGCGCCCCGTGACCGCCATGGCCGCTGTGCTGCGCGCCGGAGCGCGAGGCGGCCGCGCCCTCACCGCCGCCGTCGTCGCTGATCTGGCGGACGGTCACCTTGACGGTCGGCTGGTCGTTCGGGATGCCGAACAGGTCGCGGTACTTCTTCGCCACCGAGACCTTCGCGGTGTACTCACCGGCCGGCAGGTCCACCGGCTTGTCGTAGTCGACGGTGCTGGAGTTGGACGCCCAGCCCTTCTCCACGCCCCACACGGAGCCCAGCGTCCACGGGTTCGTGGGGCAGCTCTCCGGGTAGTGCGAGGTCGCCGGGGCGTCCGGGCGGAGCCGGCCGGAGGCGTTGTTCGGGCAGAAGGTGCCCTTGGACTTCGAGACCTCCTCACCGGCCGCGTTCTTGATCGACACCTCCAGGAAGCCGGGCAGCCCGGAGAAGTCCTTCACCAGGCCGGCGGGCAGCTTCTTGGTCTGGACGCCGTTGCCGTCGCGCAGGACCTGCTGGGCGACCACCGGGTCCTTGTACGACTTCCGCGTCACCTTGAACTCCAGTGGCGCGTTGTCGACGGTCACGTACGTGCCGAGGTCCAGGTAGACCCCGGGCTCCCCCTCCCAGCGATCCAGCGTCACGGACTTCGACGCGGCGATCAGCTTGAGCTGCGGCTTGCCGGGTGTGGTGCTCGCCGGGTCGGCCCCGGAGGCGACGGCGGCGCCACCCACGACGACGGTGAGCGCGGTGCCGGCGGCGAGCGCCGAACGCTTCACACGATTGCGGTGTTGCTGACTGGTCATCGGTTCCTCGTCTGCGAGTGCCGCCGGTCAGCGGCATCGGACCGGACAGCTCACGTCCGCGCGGCCACCGCTGAACCGACGCACCCCACGCGTCCGGCGACCGTGACTCTGTGAGCATCCTGTGAGACAGGTAAACCCGGTGTGCGGGTTGCCTGTTGGTGCCGAGGTTCGTGCGAACGAGGTGCGCGGGGGGGGCGTCCGCGGTCCGGCGAATCTGTGCAGGAGCGTCACACGGGCTGCACACGGCGGCCGGAATCCGTCGTTAGCGTTGCTGGCCGTTCGGGGGCTGTCGACTCAGGAAGACCGCGCAGATGGACTACTGGCAGATGGACTACTGCTCCTCGTGCCGACGGCATCTCAACGGCGCCCTGGTGTGCCCCGGATGCGGCGCCTACGCACCGGACATCGCACCGGCGCCCCGAGGGCACGCCGAGCCGGAGCCGGTGCACGTCCCACCGGCCCTGGAAGCCGGGCCCGAGGCGGCGGTGGTCCCCCTGCGGGACGGCCGCGCGGCGCGGCGCAGACAGCGGATCCGCTGGAAGAAGAGCCAGCGCAGGGCCCTGGTGGCGACGGCGGTCGCCCTGATCGGCGGCGGGCTGACGCTCACGACCGTGGACCGCGGTGCCCCCACCGACCGCGCGCAGGCGGCCGCGGCACCCGACGAGCTGACGCTGGACACCGCACCCGGGCAGCCCGCGGAGCGAATACGTCCCACGGAGACCCAGCCGGACGAGCGGCGCACCGCGCCCCGCCCGGCCGCCACGGAGTCCGAGGACGGCGGCTCCACGGCGAGCCGCTCGCAGCGGCGCCCCACGTCCGCGGCCCCGCAGAGCGACCGTGCGCGGACCCCGGTCTCCGTCCCCGCGGCGCCACAGCCCCCGCAGCACCGGGGCGACTCCCCCGACGCCCCGTCGGATCCGGCCCCCGTCCCCACCACACCCCCACAGCCGACCACACCGGCCGCGCCCCCCGCCGACACCGGCACGGCCCCCACCGACCCCGGGACGACACCACCCGCGCCCCCGCAGTCCACGCCGCCCCCGCTCTGCGTACTGGTCCTCTGCCTGGGCTGACGTCGGTCCGTCGCCGGTGCCCGAAGCTCCCGGAACGCGAAGGCCCACCCACCGAGGGCCGGGCCCGGGCGTGGGCGGGGCGGTGATGGGTGGGCCAGGTTCGGGTCAGGCGGTTCGGGTCAGGCGGACTGTCAGCTGCCGGACGCCCGTCGGCGCCGGGTGGCGACGACGATCGCGGCGCCGCCGACGAGGAGTGCCGCCGCGCCCAAGGCGATCGGGGTCGTGTTGCTGTCGGCGCCCGTCTCGGCCAGGTCCTCGCCCGGGCCCGCCGGGGACGGGGCGTCCGCCGGGGGCGTGCTCGCGGGGGTGCTCGGCGACGCGCTCGACGGCGGCTCACTGGCCGGCTCGGTCTCCGCGGGCGTCGTCCCGGCCGGCGTCGACGGCTCGGCGGACTCCGGCGGCGTCGTGGCGGGCGGCGTGGGGGAGGGCGTCGCCGTGGCGGGCGGCTCCGACTGCGTCGTCGTGCAGTCCTTCGTGCCGCCGTTCCACGCGGCGATCAGCTTGTCCTTGATCACCGGCCGGTCCGGCCCCTTGGGCAGCTCGCCGTGCTCGAAGCCGTCGCCCGCGTCGAGGAGGCCGTCGTACTTCACCGCGCCGCGGTAGAGGTCGATCTGCGCGAAGCACCCGGCGTCGGGTACCGCGATGTCGAGCGACTCGGTCCGGCCCGGCTTGACGGTCGCCGTGTCGAAGTCGACGAACTTCTGCTCACCGGAGGTGGCGAAAGTGGCGCCGTGCGCGAGGTAGGAGGCGAGGGAGGCCGTGCAGGTCGTCGCGTCACCGGCCGTGCGGACCTCGATGTGAACCTTCCCGTCGTCGGTCGGCCGCAGGCTGACGTCGTCGACCTTCACGGAACCGTGGAAGTTCGCGCCGTCGAGCGAGAACTCGCAGCGGTCGCTCTCGGTGACCGTCCCGGCCCCGGTCCCGGGCTTGTACCGACCGCCGGCCCCCCAGCCGTCACCGCCGCCCGGCCCGGTGGCCCAGGCGCCCGAGGCGGAAGCGGCGCAGAGCGCGAGCGACGCGGCGCCCGTCCCCAGCAGGCGCCGCACGGTGACACGTCTCGCAATGGACATGCGTATCCCATCGTGGTGTGCACATGAAGGTGCACAAGGGTGAGTGGAAGGAAGAAGAGGAACACCGAGCTCACTGGTCACATGCGCCACAGTGTGAGCACATGGTGGGACGCCCGGCAGAACGCTGTCAACCTGCGTTCTTCGCACGGGAGTTGGCGAGTCCTCACCATTCGGTCACAGACGGAACAACCCCCTCCGAGCTCCCTGCCCGAGCCCCGTCCGCCCCCCGCGCCCCCACACGCCGAGGTTCACCTTTCCGGTGATGTGGACAAAGTCCTCGTATCGTCCGGCGCAGAGCAGCCCGACCGCACAGCAGCCGCACCCACAGGAGCCCGAGTGACCACTCCCGACCTCTCCCCCAAGAGCCCCGACTGGTGGCGCCAAGCCGTCATCTACCAGGTCTACCCCCGCAGCTTCGCCGACGCCGACGGTGACGGCCTCGGCGACCTGAGGGGCATCACCCAGCGCCTCCCTCACCTCGCCGCCCTCGGTGTCGACGCCCTCTGGCTCAGCCCGTTCTACCCCTCCGAACTGGCCGACGGCGGCTACGACGTGGCCGACCACCGCGACGTCGACCCACGCCTCGGCACCCTCGACGACTTCGGCGCCATGGTCACCGAGGCACACCGCCTGGGCCTGAAGGTGCTCGTCGACATCGTCCCCAACCACTCCTCCCACCAGCACGTCTGGTTCCAGGAGGCGCTGCGCGCCGGCCCCGGCTCGGCCGCCCGCGACCGCTACGTCTTCCGCGACGGCCGCGGCGCCCGCGGGGAACTCCCGCCCACCGACTGGCAGTCCGTCTTCGGCGGCAGCGCCTGGCGCCGCGTCCCCGACGGCCAGTGGTACCTGCACCTCTTCGCCCCCCAGCAGCCGGACCTCAACTGGGAGAACGAGGAGGTGCGCGCCGACTTCCGCACCACCCTCCGCTTCTGGTCCGACCGCGGGGTGGACGGCTTCCGCGTCGACGTGGCCCACGCCCTCGCCAAGGACCTCGATGAGCCGCTGCGCGACCTCGGCGCCCCCGAGCTCAGCGACGAGGCCGCCCTCGCGGACATGCCCCCGGGCAGCCACCCCTTCTACGACCGCGACGAGGTCCACGAGATCTACCGCGACTGGCGCAAGATCCTCGACGCCTACTCCCCGCCCCGCATGGCCGTCGCCGAGGCCTGGGTCCCCGGCGCCCGGCGCGCCCTCTACGCCCGCCCCGACGAACTCGGCCAGGCCTTCAACTTCGAGTATCTGAAGGCCGGTTGGGACGCCGAGGGACTGCGCGAGGTCATCACCGCGTCCCTCGCCACCGCCCACGCGGCCGGCGCCTCCGCCACCTGGGTGCTGTCCAACCACGACGTCGTCCGCCACGCCACCCGGCTGATGCTCCCGCCCGGCACGGACCTCGACGCCTGGCTGCTGTCCGGCGGCAACGCCCCCGCCGTCGACCCGGCGGCCGGCCTGCGCCGCGCCCGCGCCGCCACGCTCCTGATGCTGGCGCTGCCCGGCTCGTCGTACGTCTACCAGGGCGAGGAACTCGGTCTGCCCGAGGTGGCCGACCTGCCCACCGCCGTCCTCCAGGACCCCATCTGGGAGCAGACGGGGCACGTCCGCAAGGGCCGTGACGGCTGCCGGGTGCCGCTGCCGTGGACGACGACCGGCCCGTCGTACGGCTTCGGCGCGGGCGGTTCCTGGCTGCCGCAGCCGGCGAGCTTCGCGTCGTACGCCGTCGAGGCCCAGGACGGGGCCGAGGGCTCGACCCTGGAGCTGTACCGCACGGCATTGCGGCTGCGCCGCAAGCTGCTGGAGGGCGAGTCGCTGACCTGGGCCGACGACACCGCGCCCGGCGTCCTGCACTTCGCCCGCTCCGACGGCTGGCGCTGCCTGACCAACCTCTCCGGCGGGCCTGTGCCCCTGCCGGCCGGTGAGCCCCTCCTGTGCAGCGCGCCCCTGCAGCCCGACGGGCGCCTGGGCCCGGACACCACGGTCTGGCTCGGCCGCTAGGAGCGCCCTCACTCCCTTGACAAGCCGCGGCCTCCGGCTTACCCAGGGCTCGTGGGCATCGCTCGCACGCGACGGACGTCGTGGGGTCGACGAGGAGGTGGCCTGGATGACCGGAACCCGGGCCTTCGACGGGACCACCCGCGCGGAACTGGCCGAGCGCACCGCCGACCTGCAACGCGTGAAGGCCGAGTACGACAACTACCGCAAGCGGGTGCGGCGGGACCGGCTCGCCGTACGGCACATCGCGGTGGCCAACGTGCTGCGCGAGCTGCTGCCGGTGCTGGACGCGGTGGAACGGGCGTGCGCGCACGAGCCGATGACGCCGGGGCTGCGGGAGATCTCCGAGACGCTCCGGGTCCGGTCCGGGGCGCTGGGCCTGGTGGCGTTCGGGGAGGTGGGCGACCCCTTCGACCCGTCCCGCCACGAGGCGCTGGCCCACCGGGTCCGCGCGTCCTTCGCCCGCCCGACCTGCACGGCGATCCTGCGCCCCGGCTACCGGGTCGGCGACGACCTGCTGCGTCCGGCCTGCGTGGAGGTCACCGGGCCGGAGTAGGGACCCGCGGACTGCCCCGTACGGGTGATCCCGACCGCACGCGGGCAGGTCCCGGTCAGTACCGCACCGCCCGCCCGACCTTCGCGCTCACCTCACCGGACAGCTGGTGCGCGCTGCGGGCCGTGCCCTTGCCGGTCCGCCCCGCGGCCACGTCGGCGACGGTCACGACGACGGCGTCGTGGAGCTGTCCGTCGGCGTCGGTGAAGTTGACCTGCACGGCGAAGGACTTCGTGCTGTCGGCGGTGTTGCGCACCTCGACCTCGACAGCCGTGCGCCCGTCATCGCCGGTGGCCGGGTCACCCAGCGTGACCTCGTTCTTGGCGTTGACGCCCTTGATCTCGTCGAGCTTGCGGTCCGCCTCCGCCGACGCCGAGGCCCACAGGTCGGAGGCCTGCGCGGCGGCCGAGCTCAGGGCCGAGGCGGCGTCGCCCGCCTTCGCGCCCGGCCCGTCGCCGCCGCCCCCGCACGCCACCGCGCCGGCGCCCATGACTCCCACCAGCGCCGCCGCGACCACCCATCGACTCGGGTAACCGGCCATGCCGCCTCCAGCTCTCCAGCCCGCCAGGAACCGTCCTGTCCCAAGTGAAGGCCGAAGCGGACAGGCCCGCATCCGCGGAGGGCCGGCCGGCGGCGTGCCGGCCGCCGCGACGCCGGCCCGATCCGAACGACAGGCCCTAGCCCTCCACGGTCGCCAGCCACAGCTTCACGTACCGCTCCTCGTCGATGTCCAACGCCACGTCGATCAGCTGCTGTTCACGCGACTCGCCATGGATCTCGGCCTCGCCGGGCCGCGGCCGGAGGTCGACGACGGTCTGCCCCCGGGTGGGCCCCTGCGCGAGCGACACCTCGACGGGCAGCGCACGGGTGGTGAGCCCGGCGGGATCCACGACGGCGCAGACGGCCCCCGCGTCACCGAGCCCGCCCGCCGGGTCCTCCTCGGTGCCCGGCCCCCGGTGGGCCAGCAGTTCGCCCCCGAGTCGGGCACCCGGTTCGGAACTCTCCCGCAGCCGCCGTACGTCCGAGGCGGGCACGACGACCCGCATGAACACGTCCAGCCCGTACATCGTGATCGGCACGCCCGCGGTCAGCAGGATCGCGGCGGCCTCCGGGTCGTGCCACACGTTGAACTCGGCGACGGGCGTCGCGTTCCCGACGGCCACCGCGCCGCCCATGAAGACGATCCGCTCGATGTTGGCGGCGACCTCCGGGTGGGTGCGCAGCAGCAGGGCGATGTTGGTGAGCGGGGCGGTCGGGACAAGGGTCACGGGCCTGGGGGAGGCGAGGATCTCGCGGCGCAGCAGCGTCACGGCGTCCACGTCCACCGGCGTACGGGCCGGGGCGGGCAGACCCAGGTCGCCCATCCCGTCGTGCCCGTGCACACGGGCCGAACGGGGCGCCTCGATCAGCGGCCGGGCGGCTCCCCGGGCGACGGGCACGTCCCCGGCGCCGGCCTGTTCCAGCACGGTGAGCGTGTTGCGCACGACGCCGTCCACGTCGGTGTTCCCGGCCACACAGGTGACGGCGCGCAGGTCGATCGCCGGGTGCCGTACGGCGAAGAGCAGGGCCAGGGCGTCGTCGACTCCGGTGTCGCAGTCGATGATCACCGGGATGGGCTGACCGTTCACGCGGGGCTCCTTCCACCGGGCCGCTACGACCCCTTCCTGTGGACGCGACCATACGCGGATTCCCCCGACACGAGTTCGGTCAGGAGGTCGTCGGGGCAGAGCTCGCAGAGGTCGGTCTTCTCCGGCCCACCCGGCCGAACCCGCTCACCCATCCGGCCCGACCCCCCGCCCCGTACGGCCCGGCGTGCTGGTGAGCTGTCGGTTCAGGTGGTCCCGTGGACGTGTCCCCGTCTGCAGTTCTCCTGGAGGCACCCCGATGACCCCGTGCCCGCGTCCGCGCTCCGCCGCCCGTCTGCTCCTGGTCTCCGCGCTGTCGGCGAGCGGGTTGCTCGCCGTCACCGGCTGTTCCGGGCTCGCCTCCGACGTCGCGCGGTACGCGTCCTCCCCCAGGACCGCCTCCGGCTCGCCCGGCGGTTCCTCGTCGTCGCAGTCCGCACCTGCCCTCACCGACGCCCAGGCCCGGTCCGCGCTCGTCACCGAGGCCGACCTCGGGGACCCGTGGGCGCCCACGCAGGGCGTCGCCACCTGGCGGGACGGGTTCCTCAAGGCCTCCACCCCTGCCGGGACGCCCGACTGCCAGCGGCTGATCGACGCGCTCTACAGCGATGAACTCCTCGGCGCCCCCGCTCGCGCCGTCGTCGGCCTCGACGACGGGTACGCCGGCGCCCAGCTGCGCTACCAGATCTCCGCCCAGCGCGCCGGGGACGTGGACGCGGCGCTGGCCTGGCTGCGGAGCCTGCCGCAGAAGTGCCGGCAGTTCACGGCCACCACCGCGCTCGGCGTGGTGCAGGGCGTGCAGGTCGCCGACTCGGGGTTGCCGGAGCTCGGCGACGCCCGGCAGGGACTGCGGATCACGGTCACCCGCGCCAACGGCAACGACACCGCCACCCTCACCCTCGACATCGCCGCCGTCCGCGTCGGCGAGGACGCCTTCACCCTCACCAACGGGGGGCTCGGCGAGGTGTTCACCGAGGTCACCCAGGCGGTCGCGGAGCTGGGGGCCGAACGGCTGGCGGAGGTGCGCAAGCAGGCCCGGGTGTCGGTCTGAGGTTTCAGAACCGGTCCCGCTCGAACCGCTCCCGGTGCGCCACCACGTCGTGCGCCAGGTCCAGCACCGTCAGGCCCCGCGCGAAGGCATGCCCCCGCAGCCGAGCCAGCGCCTCGTCCGCGCCGACGCCCAGCTGGGCCATGACCATGCCGATGGCCTGGTAGACCTCGTCGTGCTCGGTGGCCAGTTCGCTGAGCCAGAGGCCGTTCGCGGGGCGGTTGCCGTTCTCGTCGCCGGTGGGCAGCGACATCAGGGCGACCGTCATGACGCCGGCCATGAGGTACGCGGTGCGCAGTTCGCCGGGACTGAGCACGCCGGGTACGTCGCGGTAGAGGTCCAGCGTGCCCAGGCAGCCCGCGTCGTCGCCGAGCGGCAGCGCGTACACCGCCCGTACCCCGAGCGCCGTCGCCTGCTGGGCGAAGACCGGCCAGCGGCCGGTGTCCCCGCCGCCCGCCAGGTCGGCGGCGATCACGGGCGCCCCGATGCGCGCGGCGTGCAGGCAGGGGCCCTCGCCCAGGGTGGCCTGGACCTCCATCAGGTACGCGGCACGGTCGTCGCTCGCGCTCAGCGGTACGGGCATGCCCTCGTTGCAGAGCGACACGCTCGCTCGCGCCACCGGCAGCAGGCGGACCGCGACGTGGCACAGCCTGCGGGGTATCTCGCCGGGCTCGGCGCCCCGGACCCCCTCGGCTATCGCGTCGGCGGCCCACGCCCCTTCCGGTTCGTCCCTGGGCCGCACGGTGACTCCCTCCTCGGACGACCTCCTCGGACGTCGTGGGACGGCATCCTGCGCCGCAGCGCCAGGGGCCCACGAGTCCGGAGTCGAGGGCCGACTACCCCTGCCCGGCCGACCGAAACCGCGTGCGCCACCCAGGGCCGGGCGGAGGTGGGCATGTGCATGAGGAAGTGCGTGGCGGGGACAGGCTCAGCCACGCGGGAGGCAGCCGTCCCGGCACGTCACGGCACCGCGGAACGCCGCCTTCCGGCCCCGTCCGGACCCATCCAGCCCGATCCGGTCCAGCCGGGTCCAGCCCCGTCCAGCCCGTCCAGGTACGCCCCCCCCCACGCACAGCCGCCCGCGCGGCTATCCGCGCTCCCCCTGCACAACCGTCCGCACCGGCTCGGACGCCCGCGCCGGGCCCGCGTTCGCCGCCGCGATCAGGGCCGCGGCCGCGACGACCGCCGCGGCGAACGCCCGCGCGTAACGGGCGGTAGACCGCTCGTGGGGAGCGGATGTGGGTCCGTGCACGGCAACCTCCGCAACGACAGTGGGGGATTAAGCGGCCTTAATCTCGTTCCTAACCTAGGGGGTGACAAGGGCGAACCGGAAGGGGTCCCAGGGGAGTTGGCGAATCCCGTCGACCCCGGACGGCGACAGGCGGACCACCCGTCCGTCCACTCCCAGCAGCGTCGGCCTTCTCGTCGACCCACCCTCGGCGTAAGTCCACTTACTGGCATGATTAAGCCCATGGCGAAGCGGGACGACCCTGAGACCATCGGGCGCAGGGTGCAGCAGTTGCGGCACGAACGCGGCCTCACCCAACGGCAGTTGGCCGAACCGGCCTACACCCCCGCCTACATCTCCACCCTGGAGGCCGGCCGCGTCCGCCCCTCCGACGACGCGCTGCGCCATCTCGCCGACCGGCTCGGCGTCGCCTTCGACGAGCTGGCCACCGGCCGGCCCGCCCGCCTCGCCACCGACCTCAGGCTCCGGCTGACCGGCGCCCAGCGCACCCTCGCCACCGGCGAAGCGGAGGACGCAAGGGAGCGGTACGCCGCCCTCCTCGCGGAGGCGGAGACGCACGGGCTGGTCGAGGAACAGGCCACCGCGCTGCTCGGGCTCGGCGAGTGCGCGCTGGACACCGGTGACCTGACCGCCGCCCGGCAGCACTTCGAGCGCACCGAGCAGACGCTCCTGGAAGCCCCCTTGCCCGCCCGCGTCCCCGCCCTGCGCGGCCGCGCCGTCGCCCACTACCTCGCCGGTGAACTCCGCTACGCCGTCTACCTCCTGGAATCCACCCTCGACGAGCTGAACCGCGGCGGACTGCACGACCCGGACGCCCTGCTCCTGCTCTACACCGCCGCCATCGGCCCGTACATGGACATGGGCGCCCACGCCCGCGCCGCCCAGGCCGCCGAGTTCGCGCTCGCCCTGGCGCCGCAGGCCGGCGACCCCGCCCTGGTCGCCCGGATGCACCGGCAGGTCGCCCGCACCCTGGTCGCCGAGGGCCGGCTCGCCGAGGCCGACGCCTCGCTGGCCAAGGCCGCGGAGATGTACCGCCAGCTCCAGATCCGTACCGAACTCGCCAACTGCCACTGGATGCGCGGCTACGTCCACGCCCAGAACGGCGACCTGGAGCACGCCGAGGCCGAACTGCGCGCCGCCCAGGACATGCTCTCCGCCAAGCGCGCCTCCCTCTACAGCAGCCAGGTCGCCGTCGAACTCGCCGACGTGCTGCACCGCCGTGGCAAGTCGGGGGAGGCCGCCGCCCAGCTGCACGACGTGCTCGGCGACCTCTCCTCCGAGCGCGGCGCGGTGCACGCCGCCGCCGCGCACCGGCTGCTCGGGCGGATCGCCGAGGACGCCGGGGACACCGAGTCGGCCGAGGAGCACTACGTCCGCGCCCTCAGTCTGCTGGAACGCGCGGGCGCCGCCGGTGACCTGGCCGACCTGTGCCGGCTGCTGGGCGATCTGCTGCGCCGCACCGGCCGGGTGGAGGCGGCGCTGGACGCGTACCGGACGGGACTGGGCCACCGTACGGCCCCCGGCACCACCACCCTCGGGCCCGCTCCCGCGCAGCCGCCCCTGTGACCCGGCGTCAGTCCGGCAGTGCCTTCCTCAGCGCCTCGTCCAGGCTCGCCGCCAGTGCCGCGTCCCCCGGCGGGCTGTCGCCGAACAGGGCGCCCAACCGGCCCGTGAAGGTCTGGGTGAAGGCGCCGTACGACGCGGTGCGCGGGCGGTGCACGGCGTCCTGCAGGGCCGGGAGCAGGATGCTCCGGGCGTAGGCGGGGCGGCCGGCGGCGTCGCGGGGGGTGCGGTCGGCGCTCTCGCCGGACAGGGACGGTGACGCGCCCGGCACGGCGCAGCGTACGGCGTCGTCCGTGTACGCCGAGGTGCGCGTCGCCGCGAACCCGGCGTCCAGCAGGCAGCGCTCGCTCTCCTTGCCGGTGAGGTATCTGATCAGCTCCTGCGCCTTCCCCGGCCGCTTCGATGCGCCGGTCACCGCGAGGTTCTGCCCGCCGAGGACGGCCCGGCCGGGCAGCGGGGCCACACCGAGCCGGTCGGCGGTGAGGGTCTGGTGAAGGGTGAAGTAGGCGTACGGCCAGTGCCGCAGGAACGCGGTGCGGCCCTCCGCGAAGTCACCGAGGGTCGCGGCCTCGTCGGAGTGCACGGCGTCCTGGAGGAGGTACGGCGCCTGGGTGCGCCGGCGCAACTCCGCGATGCCCTCGGTCAGTTCCTCGACGGTGGCGTCGTAGTGGCCGTCGGCGTCGGTGAGCGCGAGACCGGGCACGGCCGACGCGAACGCCTCGACGGCGTTGACGGTGCGGCCCTCGTACGCGGCGAGCTGGGTGGTCCAGCCCTTCTCGTAGCCCTCGGGCGGGTTCTCGTCGAGGGAGTCGGCCATGGCCTCCAGCTCTCGCCAGTCGAGGCCGCCGCGGAGGTCGGTGCGCTGCACGCCGCCGTCGCGGAGGTGGTCGCGCCGGTAGTAGAGCAGCCCGACGTCGCTGTTGAACGGCACCGCGTACACCTCGCCGTCCCAGCGGGCCGTGCCCGCGACGGACTCGACGACGTCCGTGTCGAGCACCTCGCCGGGCAACGGGCGGACCAGCCCCGCGGCGGCGAACTCCGGTACCCACGTCACGTCCAGGATGACGACGTCGTAGGAGGCACTGCCCGACTGGAGGGCCCCGAGCAGCTGGCTGCGCTGCTCGTCGGCACTGCCGGGGAGCTCGACCAGGCGGGCCCGGTAGCCGGTGCCGTCGCGCTCCTGCTGCCGGTTCCAGGCGTCGATGAGCTGCTGCCGTATGCCGTTCTTGCCGGTGACGTCCCGCCCACCGGCGACCACGATGTCCCCCTGCACGTCGGCGGTGGGCGCGGCCCGCGTGCCGTCCCCGCCGCCGGTGCAGGCGGCGAGCAGCAGCAGGGCCAGCAGGGCCGCGAGCCGTCGGATCATCACTGCTCCCCCGTTCCGGTGCGGGCGACCTCGGCGCTCAGGCCGGTGCCGAGTTCGTCGTCGGCGTCCAGGCAGCGGCCGCCGCTCGCCGTCGAGATCAGGGCGCCCGGCCTGCCCGCGTCGCAGCCGCCGCCGACCAGCGACACCGTGGTGATCGGCACGTCCGTCAGGCGTGCCCGGCTCAGGACGTCGTCGAGGCGGGCGCCGGTGAGCCGGCCGGCGTCCTCGTCGTCGGTGAGGTGCACGATCAGCTGGGGCCGGTCGTCGTCGGCGCCCCGCTCGGCCATCTCGCCGAGCGCGGCCACCAGGGCGGCGTACGGATCGGCCTCGGCGTCCCGGATCCGGGCACCGGCGTCGATCGCGGCCTCGGCGGACCGGCGGCTGTGCGGCCCGAAGGGCAGCAGGGTCTCGTAGGAGCGGTCCCGTGCGCTGTCCGCCACCGTCCACACGCCGTACTCGTCGCGGGCGCCGAGCCCGCCCAGCGACTCCTTCAGCAGCCCGGGGCCACCGCTCGGCCCCCGCCACAGCCCGGCCATCGAACCCGAGCTGTCGAGCAGGAACAGCACCCGGCCGGGCCCGCGCGCGTCGCGGTACTTGCGCAGGGCCGTCTCCATCGCGTCCCGCCCGGCGGACTCGATGAGCAGGGACGGCGCGGGCAGCACCCCGTCGGCGATCTCCTCCGTGTCCAGCAGGGCCCGGTCCTCGGTGGCGGCGCGGAAACCGGCCGCGCCGAAGGCGGCCCGCCCGCCCGCTCCGGCCAGCCACGCCCGGAAGCCCTCCGCCGCCTCGTCCCGCGCGGCCCGGTCCAGGTCGGCGCCCGCCCAGCGGACCCGGACGAAGACGGGTTCCAGGCCCGGTACGTCGCCGGGGTACTGGGCGGTGCGCGGGCTGCGCGTCGTCCGGTCGCAACCGACGCCACTCCTCATCAGGAACTCCGGGACGAGGGCGGCGGTGCGGTTGTCGACGGCGTCGTCGTCGGGCAGCGCGCACAGCAGGCCGGCGGCCGTGAGGGAGGGCGGCCCCGGCGGGGCGAGCTGCTGCTCCACCCGGCCGGGGTCGGCGCCCGTGCCGTACAGGCCGATGGTGGCGAGCAGCGCCGCGGCGGCGAACTCCGGGTCGGGGCGGCTCACTTCGGCGTGCGCGTGCCGCTCGCGCAGGGCGTCGACCATCCCCGTCAGAGGGCCGCCGACCCGCTCGTCCAGGGGGTCGGCGGCCAGTTGCGTGGGCACGGCGAGCACGATCGGCGAGTACGCCAGCGCGCCGTCGTCCGGCTCCAGGCGGGCCAACGCGTCGGTGTCCTGGCCGTCGGTGACCCGGGCGACGTCCGCCCGCGAGGCCGGGATCCAGACGTCGGGCTGCGGGCCGACGTCACGCTGCGGGTTGGGGCCCTCGTCGTGCGGCTCGTGCCACGCGCCCGACTCGCGGCGCAGCGCGGTGACCGCGTCGGCGGAGCCCGCGCTGTAGACGGTGATGCCGCTGCGCCGGCAGCCGTCGCCGGTGGTGTTCGCCTCCGACGTCAGGTACGCCTCGGCCGCCGCGCCGACCGTCGCCTCCAGGTCGGGATCGGTCAGGACGCGCAGTTCGAGGGGTGGGGCGCAGTCGGAGGAACCGCCGGCGAGGCCCGTCACGGCGTACACACCGAGGCCGGTGGCGGTGAGGGAGAGCAGGACGGTCAGGGCGGTGCCCCAGGCCCCGGCCCGGCCGGCGAGGCGACGGGCCGCCCGGAGCGGGGCGGACAAGCGCCGCCGACGTGCGGTGACCGGGCCGGCGGGCACGGCCGCGGCGGCGCGGCCCGGTGACCGGCGGGGCGGCCGGGGCCGGTGCGGCGCGGACGGCTGTACGGCTTCGCCCCGTCCCGGGGGCGCGGCCCCGTCGCTGGTGCCGTGCGGGGGTCGCGGCCGCTTCGCCTCCGGCCGTACGGCGCCGTTCGGCCCCGGGGTCGGGCGCCCTCCGCTCCGCCCGTGCGCCCCGCGCGGAGGCGACAGGGACGGCTGTCCGGCACCCGGATGCCCCGGAACAGGCGGCCCACCACCCCGGCCGTGGTGCCCACGCTGCTGCCGGGACGGCGGTGACGCGGACGGCTGTCCGGCATCCGGGCTCCCCGGAACCGACGGCCCGCCACCCCGTCCGTGCGACGGCTCCGGCCGGTGCCCAGGCGGCTGCGCAGGCCGCGGTGCGGCACCGTCACCGGAGGCGGGCGCCCCCGCGCCGACTCCCTCCTCCCGCGCCGACACCAGCACGTCCTCGTCGTGCTCCGCCCGGCTCTGCGGCGTCCACGGCTCCCCGCGCAGCGTCGCGTGACGCCCCTCGGTCATGCGCTTGCGCAGCGCGTCCGAGACGTCCCGGAAGCCCAGTTCGCCGGGCGCGTCGAGGAGGTGCAGCAGCTCCCCGGTGAACGGCGTGGGCGTGCCGCCGTCCCCCGCGTCGGTGCGGTGGTTGGCCTGCACGCTCATCAGCAGCAGGACGCGCCGCTTGTCGCGGAAGTGCTCCCAGATCCAGGCCGCGTTGCCCGCGAAACAGCAGTCGAGGATCACCACGATCCGCTCGGCGGGACTGCTGGCCAGCCAGGTCAGCACGGTCGTGAACATCTCCGCGCCGGGGAAGACGGCGTGCCCGCCCGCGATCACGCTCGCGTTGCGCATCTGCAGGAACAGCTCGTCGCCCGCGCTGGGGATGGCGCCGTGCCCGGCGAAGTACAGCAGGAGCAGCCCCTCGGCCTCCTCGGCGGCCGTGCGCAGCGCGCGGTCGAAGTCGTCCAGCGAGGGCGAGCGTTCCACGGTGATGTCGTCCGCGCCGAAGACCCGGCCCCGGGCGAGGGTGTCCTGAAGCAGGTCCAGATTGTGCTCGACGGCCGGGAGGCCGCCGGGCACACCGTGGGGCGGCTCCGTGAAGTCGTACGTGGAGACACCCACCAGCAGTGCCCGGTTCACCCTCCCCCGCGGGTCGAAACGGGTCACCGGCCTACCCGTCGAGGTCCACGGGGTCCACGCGGCCCTCGGGCGGATCGCCGTCCTCCACCTCGCGCCGGTTGGCCCGCCAGGCCTCCACGGCCCGGCCGACCTGCGCCACCAGCTGGTTGAAGCCGACCGTCGCGGCGGCGCTGACCAGCGCGACCACGATCTCCATGCCGACGCCCATGGGCGCGCCGGTCTCGTCGGTGCGGCGCCGCTCGTGGATCCGGAGCCGGCCCGCCCGCACCATCTCGTCGAGGCCCTGTTCCCGCTCCAGCCATTTGCGCAGCGCGCCGATGTCGCTCTCGGTCGCGGTGTCGTCCAACCGTACGCGGATGACTCGCCTGGCCACTCCGTCCCCGTCAGCCATAACTCACCATCATGGCACCGCAGTTGCTCCCTGGGGAGGGCTCGGACGCGGGTGGCGCCTTTTTCAGCTCTGCGTCTGGAGCTGCCGCAGCTGCCGCTGCACGTGGTCCAGCGCGCCCATCCGCCGGCCCGGCACCCGGCCGCGCAGGTCGGCGAGGACCGGCCCGATCTCGCGGGCCCGCAGCGGGTCACGGATCTCGCCCCACTGGTGGTGGGCACGGTCGACGGCCGCCTCGACGGCGGGCGCGTCCTGCGCCTGCCCGGCGGCCAGCCGCGCCGACGCCACCGCCAGCCAGGTACGGCAGCTGCGGGCCGCGTCACCCGCGAACATCGCCAGGTCCGCGCGCACCTCCGTCCAGTGCAGCGCCTCCTCGGAGGCGGCGCCGTGCGCCCGCACGGCGGCCTGCTCCCAGCGGGCGGCCAGCCCGTCGGCGTCGGTGTGCCGGCCGGCCTGCACGGCGGCGGAGATGGCGGCGTGCGGATCGCTCGCACCGGGCGGCCGCGCGGTGAGCACGATGCCGGGGTGCCCCCCGGTGGTCCGGCCGAGCGCCTGCTGGTGCAACCGCTCCACGGGCGGCCGGTGCCCGCTGCGCAGGATCGTCGCGACGGCCTTCATGTACGACGGGTCGGCGACGGTACGCCGCTGCGGCGGCGGCGCGATCCGCCCGTACACGGCGCAGTTGTGCCCGGAGTCGAGGGGCGTGCCGCGCAGGTGCTCCCAGCTCTCCGCGTCGGCGTGCAGATCGAGGAACAGCGTCGTGGTGCCCGGCGCGCGCAGCCGCAGCTCCTCGCGGAGCCAGTGCCAGGGGAAGCCCGTGTAGCGGGCGGTGGCCGGCGTCGTCCGCGCCAGCGCCAGATGCGGCAGCCGCTGGCGCCGGTCGAGCAGGATCTGCCCGGTGACGAACACGGTCAGCGGCCCCACCGTCCCGGCGGCCGCCCGCAGCCGCGTCAGCACGGCCTGCGGCTCCACCGGGTCGGCCAGTTCGACGACGTTCGCGGTGTCCGCGCCCGCCAGCACCCCGGGCGGGACGGCCGCCAGCACGGGAAGCACCGTGGCCGCGTCCACCAGCCGCCCCTTCCCCACGGGCGAGGCGGCCACCAGCAACACGGTCCCCGTCATGGTCCCTCCCTGTCGATCACGTACCTCAGCACCGTAACCGCTGTGCCGGCCGCCGGGGCCGGGACGGTGGACGCCCGCCCGTTCGCGCGCGGAAATCCGCGTCGAACGCCCCGTCAGAGCCTGCGCAGCGCCATCACCGTCGTGTCGTCCGCCAGATGTCCCCGGGAGTGCCGCAGCACCCCGTCCCGTACGAGGGCCACGAGCCGTCCGGGATGGGCGGTGCGCGGGTCCGCGGTGAGCGCGCGGGTCACCTCGACGGTCAACGGGTAGAACGCGCCGTCCGGCGCCCGGGCCTCGGTGACGCCGTCCGTGGTGATCAGGAGGGTCTCGTCGGCGGCGAAGGGGAACCGGCGGACCGGGGGCAGGGTGGGCACGCCCGGCGGGACGAGATCGCCGAGGCCGAGGGGGAGGCCGCCGGTCGTGGGCAGGGTACGGACGCCGCGCGGGCCGGCGATGAGGGGCGGGTCGTGCCCGAAGTTGACGACGTCCACCGTGTCCGCCGCGTCCTGCGGGAAGCCGAGCAGGAGGGCGGTGGCGAAGCGGTCGTTGTCCGAGCGGCCGAGGGCGGCGACGTGGTCCTGGTGCCGCCGGATGCGCACCGCCATGCGCTCGGCGACGGTGGCCAGGTCCGGCTCGTGGTAGCCGGCCTCGCGGAAGGTGCCCAGCAGGGCCGCCGCCGCCTCGACCGCGCCGAGTCCCTTGCCCTGTACGTCCCCGACGAGGACCCGGGTGCCGTGCGGGCCGGGCTGGATGTCGTAGAAGTCGCCGCCGACCCGGGCGTCGGTGTCGGCGGCCAGGTACACCCCGGCGTGCGAGAGACCACCCCACTCGGCGGGCAGCGGACGCAGCACGGTGCGGCGGATCGTCTCGGCGATGCCCCGCATGCGCAGCAGGTGCTCCTCGCCGCGGATGCGGACCACGCACGCCGCCGTGGCCAGCAGGCCGCCCAGCGCGACCAGGATGAAGTCGGGCAGCCCGGCCCGGAACTCGTCGGGCCAGGCGCTGTCCACGATCGCGTACGCCAGCAGCGACAGCACCCCGAAGACGGCCGTGCCCCACGCGCCGCAGAGCGCGGCGGCGATACCGGGGACCAGCACGATCCAGGAGATGATCCGGAAGTCCCCGGGCGTGACGGCGTCCACCACCGAGATCCCGAGCAGCAGCAGCAACGGCGGCACCCAGGCGATGCTGCGGCCGCGCACCCGAAGCATCTGGTGCCGGTGCAGGGCCTCCCGGCGCCCGGCGCGGGGATACCGGACGAGCAGGCGCTGCCCGCCGCCCCCGGTCGCGGGCCTGGTCATGCACCACAGCGAAACACGCTCCCGTGCCGTGCGCATCCGTTGCCCCGCGACCGGCCGACTTGCCGCCCGCCCCGCCGCGGTGTGCTCTGGAAGGCGGGGGGCGAGGAGAGAGGAGTGCACCCATGGCTCACGCGGCACCCGCGCCCGGCGCACCCACCACCGGCCTGCCCGACATCTTCAGCGCGCGCACGCACATGATCGCCCGCTGGGCCGTACCGATCGGCCTGGGCCTCGTCTACGGCTACTGGGCCGCGGCCAACCGGCGCGACGCCGGCCCCATCACCGGCTGGAACCTGCTGTTCGGCTTCCTCACCGCGCTCGTCTTTATCCTGGCCTACCTCGGCGTCCGCGAGATCGCCAAGCGCCTGCACCGCGGGGCGCACGCACTGGTCTGGGCGGCCTTCACGGGCATCGCGTTCGGCTTCCTGTACAGCCAGACCGGCTACAGCGTCCTGCGCTCGGCCATGATGTCGGTGGTGGTCGGGGGGGCCGTCCTGGTCACGCTGTTCTACCGCTACTACACCCACGAGAGAACGGCCTAGCCGTATCGCGGCAGGTCGTCCGTCGGGATCGTCCAGTCGGCGATGGTGACGTCCTCGCCGTACACGAACTCCTTGCGGGTGGCGTAACGGGGGCCGTCGGGAGTGTCGTGGATGTCGGTGAGGACGGCGCCCTCGCCGGTGCGGGGGTCGAAGATCGCGTAGACGGGGACCGAAGGTGCAGCGTGGTCAGCTCGTGGGGTCCGATGGGCGCCATCATGTCGTGGACGACGCGTTCCTTGGTGATCTCGAACTTGCCGGGGAGGGTGTCGTCCATGGACTGGAGGAAGTCCCGCATGGCCCGGTACAGGTGGGAGGCGCCCTGCTGCGCGTCGTCCGGGGCGATGGTCATGGCGCTCGCTCCTCGTCGTCTGTGCCCGCGGGCAAGGTTCGTCGCCTTCATGCTAGGCGGGCCTCCTCGACATGGGTCCGGCAGTCGCGGCAGCGGCCGGGTGCGGCCGCGCGGAAGGCTCGGTCGCAGCTGTCGCAGGTCCGAAGGGGGTGACGCACGGATTCGTGCGGTGGGGCGGGGGCGCGGAACGGGGGCGGGGGCGGTAGGTGCGCGGTGAGGCGGTGCGCCAGGAGGGCGGCGGGGCGGCGTAGGCCTTCGGGCGGAAGGTCGGACGTGAGGGCATGACGTACGGCGCCGGGGGTCACGTCGCGTTCCAGCCAGGCGGCGACGCCGGGAGCGAGGTGGGCCGTGTCGCAGGCCGAGAGAAGCAGACCCGGGTCGTGGCAACCCGCCTACTCGGCGGACGATCTGGAGAGGGTGCTGGCTGCCCGAATGGCGCGGCAGTCCATCTTCGATCGGTCCCCTGCCCCTTCGCTGAGCTTTGTGCAGGAAGAGGCGGCCCTACGACGCCCTGTTGGCGGCACAATGGTGTGGCCGACGCCAGCTTGAACATCTCCTGGAGGTGGGCCGGTTGCGCAACGTTACGCTTCAGGTGATGCCGACGACCGGCGGAGCGCACCCGGGGCTGATGGGAAGGATCGAGGTCCTGAAGTTCCCTGACGGAACCGCTGTCGGGCGCTCCGACGGCGCGTTCAACGGCCGACCGACCTCCGATCCGAAGCACCTGCGGATCCTTGAGTTGCGGTATGGCACCATCCGGGCGCAAGCCCTGCCGCCTGGGGAGTCGCTGACCCTCATCGAGCACATGCTGGGAGAGACATGACCCGCAAGGCCTCTGCCGGAGACCACTCCGAGCTCACGTGGTTCAAGAGCAGCTACAGCAGCGGCCCCGACGGCGACTCGTGCGTCGAGATCGCGACACAGCCCGGCATCGTCCGCGTCCGCGACTCCAAGCAGACCGACGGCCCCCGCCTAGCCCTCCGGCCGGAGGCCTGGTCGGCGTTCGTGACGTACGCGTCGCAAGACTGACTCGTGTGGACCCCGGCATGGTGGCCGGGGTCCACACTTTCCCTCATCCCTCCACTCACCGGACGACAGGCAGCGCGCCCCGGTCGTCCGACGAGGTCCCTGAAACCTTCCTCTCCAGGAAACACCCGTTCGGCGCAACCCTCCACCGGAGGGCGGAGGCCACGTACACCCGATCGCAGCCACAGCGCTCGCATCGCCCGGCCTCGGGCCGTTCTCTGAGAGGGTGTCTCCCAGGCCAGCACATGCACGCGCCCTCCGGCTGCGCGGCGCCCTGTCCGCCGCGCTGATCGCCCTGTGCTGCCTGTTCGTGCCGCTGGGCGCGCTGTCCGCCTGGGCGACGTACGGCCTCGCCGACACCGGCAGATACGTCCGCACGATGGCGCCGCTGGCCGGTGACCCGGCCGTGCGGGACGCGGTCGCCGACACCGTCGGTGACGAGGTGGCGGACCGGATTGACGGTACGCAGGGCGTGATGGGCCCGTTCGTGCGCGACGCGGTGCGCTCGTTCACGCAGACCGACGCCTTCCGGACCGGGTGGGACGCGGCGAACCGGGCCGTGCACGACGCCGTGCTGCACGCCCTGCGCGACGACGACCGGCCGCGCACCGACCCGGTCACCGTCGACCTCGCTCCCGTGACCACCCGCATCAAGGACCAGTTGGCCGACGAGAACGTGCCGTTGGCCCGCCGCATCCCGGTCCGCCACACCGCGGTCGCGGTCCTCGCGCCCGGCGACCTGGACCGGCTCCGAAAGGGGTACGACGTGCTGGAAGTCGCCGCCCTGTGGCTGCCGATCGCGGCCGTCGCCTTCGCCGTCGCGGGCATCACCGTCGCGACCTGCCGCCGCCGCGCGATCACCGCCACCGCCCTCGGCACGGCCCTGGGCGGCGCCCTGCTCGCCGCGGCCGTGGCGGTCGGCCGCCGGCTCACCCTGTCCGACCTGCCCGCGTCGGTCTCCCGTCCCGCCGCCGGCGCGGTCTACGACGCCCTCACCGCCACCCTGCGTACCGCGTCCTGGCTGCTCGTCACCCTCGGCCTCGCGGTGGCCCTGACCACCTGGCTCGCCGGCCGCTACGGCCATCGCCTACGGCGTCCCCCGTCCCCGGGGACGCCCGCTCCCACCAGCCCCCAGGAACCGACACGAGCCCAAGCCTGACGACGTCCGACGCGGGCGCGTCGGCTCCGGGCCACGTCCGGTCTGTGCTCCACCTGCGCAAACGCCTCCCACCGGGGCCGGGGTGAGCGGACATAATGGGCTCATGGCCCGTGAGTTCCCCGTCAGTCTCACTCCGCCCGACTGGCTGGTGCGGAATCTCCGGGCGCAGCAGGCGCCGGTCAACCGGCCCGCCGTCGCCCGGGCGGCCGTCGCGCTCGCGCTGCCGCTGGCCGTCGGACTGGCCTTCGACCGTCCCGGCTACGGGGCGCTCGCCGCCATGGGCGCCCTGAACGGCGTCATCAGCGACACCGCCGCCGCGTACCGGATGCGGGTGCTCAACATCGCCGTGCCACAGCTCTTCGGCGCCGCCGGCGTCACCATCGGCACCCTCGTGTACGGGCACGGCTGGGTCGCCGTCGCCACCGTCACCGGCATCGCGCTGGTCTCCGGGATGATCTCGACGATCGGCGCGGTCGCCTCCGTCTCGGGCCTGCTCCTGCTGCTGAACTGCGTCGTCGGGGCGGGCCTGCCCATGCCGGGCCCCTGGTGGGCGCCTGCCCTGCTCATCGGCGGCGGCGGGCTGCTCGTCCTGCTCCTCGCCCTGATCGCCTGGCCGCTGCGCGCCGGCGTGCCCGAACGGCTGGCGGTCGCCGGCACCTACGACGGCGTCGCGAACCTGCTCACCACCTGCGCGGGCCGGTCGGAGGTGGCCTACGACGACGCCCGGCACACCGTCACCGACGCCATGAACAACGCGTACGACCTGGTGCTGTCCCACCGCGCCCGGCACCACGGCCGCAGCCCGGAACTGACCCGCTTGATCGCCCAGTTGAACGCCGTCACCCCGATGCTGGAGGCCGCCCCCGCCGTCCACCTCAGCGGCAGCCCGCTGCCCGCCGAGGTCCCGGCGGCCGTCCGCTCCCTCGCCGACGCGGTGCGCGGCGGCCGCACCGAGCCCCTCACGCTCCACCTGCCGCCCCCGACCACCGAGACCGGCCGCGCCATCGACCACGCCCTGCGGCACGCCGCCTCGGTCGTCACGGCCCCGGACATCGACCCGAGCGGTCTGGCAGACCGGCTCGGCCGCCCCGCCGCCCTCGGCATCCGCACCGCCCGCGCCACCCGCAGCATGCTGCTGTCCGCCGGCTCCTGGCGCTACGGCCTGCGCCTGGCCCTGTGCATCGGCATCGCCCAGGCCCTGGTGTCGATCATCTCCGTCCCGCGCTCCTACTGGGTCGCCCTGACCATCACCTTCGTCCTCAAGCCCGACTTCGGCTCGGTCTTCTCCCGCGCCCTGCTGCGCGCGCTCGGCACGGTCGCCGGGCTGGTCGTCGCCGCGGCGGTGCTCTCCGAGGTGCCGCGCGGCTGGTGGGACGTACCGGTCATGCTGGTGCTCGCCCCGCTGATCCCGGCGCTCACCCCGCGCGGGTACGGCTTCCAGACCGCCGCCATCACGCCGGTGATCCTGCTGCTCTCCGACATCCTCAACCAGGAGGGCACCGCACTGCTGCTGCCCCGCCTCGTCGACTCCCTGATGGGCTGCGCGATCGCGCTGATCGCCGGGTACCTGCTGTGGCCGGAGAGCTGGCACACCCGCGTCGGCGCTCGCCTCGCCGACGCCGTGGCGGACACGGCCGCCTACGTCGAGACGGCCTTCGCCGCCACGGCCGACCCCGGGGCCCGCGCGCGGATGCGCCGCCGGCTGTACCGCGACCTGTCCGGAATCCGTACGGAGTTCCAGCGCGCCCTGACCGAACCACCGCCGACCGGTCGGCGCGCAGCCGCCTGGTGGCCGCTGGTCGTCGCCGTGGAACGCATGGTGGACGTGACGACGGCGGCACGGGTCCGCATCAAGCACGGATCCGCACCGCCGTCGCAGGCAGAGGTCGACCAGGTGGCCCGGCAGCTGCGGGAACTCTCCGAGGGGCTCCGCGAGGTGGACACCCTCGTCCCGGTCCGCTCGGACCTCACGGGCCCGGCGGGCAGCGTCCTGGAGCCGCTGCGGCAGGAGGTCGCGGCGGCGCGGGCGATCGCGTCACCGCTGACGTAGCACCGCCGCAGGCGTCCGGGCCGCTCAGATGCCGATGTCGCGGCCGTCCTTGCGCCACACGGCCACCACCGCGGGACGGTTCATCTTGCCGGGTCCGTCGGGCCAGGCGCTCAGCGGCTTCTCCGCGGTCGCGCCGTCGAGCTCGCCCGGGTGCTGCACCGCCACCAGGACCCGCCGGTCCTGGACGAGCGGGCCGCAGGTCTCCGCGCCCTTGGGCACCGTCAGGAACTGCTTCAGCTCACCGCGCCGGTCACCGCGCGTGGCGACACCGAAGAGGCCGTCGTGCGAGCCGAGCTGCGCGCCGTCCGTGGAGATCCACAGGTTGCCGTACGAGTCGAAGGCCACGTTGTCGGGGCAGGAGATCGGGCTGACGTCGTCCTTCGGGAACCCGGCGAAGTAGGTGGCCGGGTCCTCCGGGTCACCGGCGACCAGGAACAGCGACCAGGCGAAGCGGGTGGCGTCGGCCCGGTTCCAGCTCTCGGTCAGCTCCAGGATGTGCCCGTGCTTGTTGGCGTTGCGGGGGTTGGCCTCGTCCGCCTTGGCGTTCGTACCGACACCGCGGTTGGTGTTGTTGGTGAGGGCGACGTACACCTTGCCGGTGTGCGGGTTGGGCTCGATGTCCTCGGGCCGGTCCATCTTCGTCGCGCCGACCTTGTCACCGGCGAGGCGCGTGAAGACGTACACCTCCTCGGCGGTCATGCCCTCGACGTGGGACACGGCACCGCGCGACGTGGCCGTGGCCAGCGGGATCCACTCGCCGCTGCCGTCGAACTCGCCGTCCTCGGGGAGCTTGCCGGTGCCGTCGATCTCGATCGCCGGAGAGTCACCGGTGAGCTTGGCGACGTACAGGGTGCCCTCGTCCAGCAGCGAGAGGTTGTGCTCACGCGCGGCGCGGGAGTTCCCCTTCATCATCCGCTTGCTGCCGACGAACTTGTAGAAGTAGTCGAACCGCTCGTCGTCACCGGAGTACACGACCGGCCGGCCGTCGTCGGTCAGCCGCACGGTCGCGCCCTCGTGCTTGAAGCGGCCGAGCCCGGTGTGCTTGCGCGGCTTGGAGTCGGGGTCGTACGGGTCGAGTTCGACGACGTATCCGAAGCGGTGCACCTCGTTCGGCTCCTGCGCGACGTCGAAGCGCTTGTCGAACCGCTCCCACTTGCGCTCGGTGGCGCCGGTGCCGATGCCGTAGCGCTTGTCCGTGGGGCGGGTGGCGTTGGCGAAGTACTGGTTGAAGTTCTCCTCGCCGTGCAGCGTGGTGCCCCACGGCGTGACGCCGCCGGCGCAGTTGTTGAGGGTGCCGAAGGCCTTGCGGCCGGTCGGGTCGGCGGAGGTCTTCAGCAGGTCGGAGCCGGCGGCGGGGCCGGTGATGCGGAACTCGGTGGTCGCGGTGACGCGCCGGTTGAGCGGGTGGCGGGAGACGGGGGTGAGCTTGCCGGTACGGCGCTCCTCCTCGACGACGACCGCGGACAGGCCGTGCGCGGCCCAGGCGATCTCGACCTGTTCCTTGGTCGGGTTGGCGGCGTCGTAGCCGCGGAACATCAGGATCTCGTCGGTGTACTCGTGGTTGGCCACGAGGACCTGGCGGCCGCGCTCGCCGGGCAGCGGCAGCAGCGCGAGGAAGTCGCAGTTGTACCCGAACTGACCGGCCTGGGCCTTGGCGGACTGCTTCTCCGGGTCGAAGGCGGGGGCGCCGCGCAGGATGGGCTCGCCCCAGCGGATGACGATGTTCTGGCCGTACCCCTCGGGGATGGTCACGACGTCGTCGGTGTTCGGCTCGACCGGCGTGAAGCGCAGGCCGCGGGCACCCTTGTCGGTGGGCTTGTGCCAGTTCCCGGCGGGCGCGGCCTCGGCCTGCGGCGCGGCGGCGACGCTCGCGGCGGTACCGGCGGCGGCGGCCGCGGTGACGACGGCGGCGGCGCGCATCACGCCACGGCGGCTCAGGGCGCCGGCGATGACGTCGCCGACGTACGGGTTGGCGGTGGTGTTGGGCACCTCGTGGAAGCAGGCGTCACCACAGCGGAAACGGCAGGTCAGGGCGGACCGTCCGCCCGAATGTGAGTCGTTCGTTCGGATGATAGGCAGCAGATTGCGCACCATTTACTCCCCTTGATTCCCCTTGTATCCAGCGTGACGGACGGTAGGAGCACGTTTGTGCGGGAGCGGAGCCATTGAATGAACGGCGCGTGAACCCGAGGTAGCGGTCGGGGAGTTGAGGTTTGGCCGCAGTCCGTCCGGGTCCGACCCTTGACGCGGACGCGGTCGGCTCTTCCGGGACCGCTAACCTTACGTGTCCGTCCTGGCCAGGGATTGACGGGCATCAACTCACGCGAAGGGTTGCGCTAATGGGCATTCTCACTCTCCTGCGGAACGCATTCGGCCGTTCCCGAAAGGGCCGCAGTCCCGAGGCAGAGAGTGTCTCCACGCAGCCGGAATCAACGCCGCCGGCCGCCCCGACACCGACTTCCTCGACACCGGCCCGGTCGACGCCGCCGCCTGCCACCGCGACGGAGGCCCCGTCGACGCCGGCCGCCGAACCGATGCCGCCGTCGCCGACCGCCTCCGAACCGACGGCCACGACGCCGAGCGATTCGACCCCCACACCGCAGGTTCCCGAACCCCGCGCGGAGCACGAACTGGTGGCGGCGGCCTTCGACAAGGTGACGGTCCCCCACCAGACCCGACCGATTTCAGCCGCCCAGGAAAACGGCACAGAAGCACACATTCCGGACGGCCCGCCGAAGCCGTCCGACGCGCAGGAGCCGCCGGCCACGGAGCAGCCGACGAAGCCCGAGACGGACGCCGCGCCTACGACGGACACGAAGCCGGACCCGACGGCGGAGCCCGTGGCCGAGCAGGAGCCGGAGAGCAAGCCGACCACCGAGCCCGAGGCGCCGGAGGCGAAGGCGGCGCCGACGACGGAAGCGGAGGCGAAGCCGCAGGCCGAGACGGACACCACGACTACGCCGCGAGCGGAGGCGAAGCCGCAGACGGAGACGGACGCCCCGCCTACGACGGCCACGGAGCCGTCGGCCGAGGCGAGCGCCGAGCTGACGACGGACGCCACGTCGGCGCCCGAAGCGAAGGCCGAGGCAGACGCCACGTCGGCGCCCGAAGCGAAGGCGGAGGCCGAGGTGGTCGCCGTGACGACGGAGACGGACCCGGAGCCCGCGCCGCAGCTGGCCGCGGACAACGAGCCGGCAGCGGAAGCGGAACCGACCGCGACGACTGAGGCCGACGCCGAGCCCCGGTCCGAAGCGGAGGCCGACGTCGAGGCCGAGGCTCACCCGGAGCCCACGACGGCGACCGCCGCGGAGGCCGGCCTCACCACCGAGCCCGCCGCGCAGTCGAAGGACGAGGCCGAGGCGAAGCCGGAGACCGAGCCGACCCCGCAGCCGCAGGCCGAGGCCGACCCGGAGCCCACGGCGAAGTCGGACGCGCAGGCCACCGTCACGTCGGACGCGCAGCCGCAGGCCGAGATCCCCGCCCCGGTCGTCTCAGCCGACCCCGCGCAGGCGCCCGCAGCCGCGGAGCCCGAAGCCGTCACCGAACCGGAGGCCACCCCGGCCCCCGCAACCGCGGCCGCCGAGACCGCCCCCCAGGGGCCGCCCGCACCCGGCGACGAGACGGGTGGCGCGGGTGGGCACGACACCTCCGTCCCCCCCACCCTCCGCACGGCCTACACCGCAGCCGCCACCGCCCTCACCACCCACAACCTCACCACCGCCACCCCCACCAAGATCTACCTCGTCCTCGACCGCTCCGCCTCCATGCGCCCGTACTACAAGGACGGCTCCGCCCAGGCCCTCGCGGAGCAGACCCTCGCGCTCGCCGCCCACCTCGACCCCGAGGCCACCGTCCACGTCACCTTCTTCTCGACCGAACTGGACGGCACCGGCGAGCTGACCCTCGCCGACCACGAGAACAAGGTCGACGAGCTGCACGCCGCTCTCGGCCGCATGGGCCGTACCAGCTACCACGCCGCCGTCGAGGACGTCCTCACCCACTACGACGAGCACCACGGCAAGACCACCACCCCCGCCCTGGTGATCTTCCAGACCGACGGCGCCCCCGACGCCAAGACCCCCGCCACCCAGGCCCTGACGGACGCCGCGAAGACCCACCCCCACCTCCACTTCGCCTTCGTCGCCTTCGGTGAGCACGACAACAAGGCCTTCGACTACCTGCGCAAGCTGAAGACGGGCAACACGTCCTTCTTCCACGCGGGCCCCACCCCGAAGGAACTCACGGACTCCGAGTTCTACGAGGGCGTCCTCGCCGACTGGCGCCCCTAGGCGCACACCGCCCCGGTCCCACCCCAGGCCGCCCGCCTCTCACCCCTTAAAACGGGAGGCGGGCGGCCCACCCGTGTCGGCTACGATTTCAAGGTTCGTAGACGCAGCGACCTGGGAGCAGCCCCCGATGGCTCGACACCTCATCACCAGCGCCCTTCCCTACATCAACGGGATCAAGCACCTGGGCAACATGGTGGGGTCCATGCTCCCGGCGGACGTGTACGCCCGCTACCTCCGCCAGCGCGGCCACGACGTCCTCTACATCTGCGCCACCGACGAGCACGGCACCCCCGCCGAGCTCGCCGCCAAGGAGCAGGGCCTCCCGGTCGCCGAGTTCTGCGCCCAGGCGCACGACGCCCAGAAGGCGGTCTACGACGGCTTCGCCCTCGCCTTCGACTACTTCGGCCGCAGTTCCTCCCCGCAGAACGTCGAGATCACCCAGCACTTCGCGCGCAAGCTCAACGAGAACGGCTTCATCGAGGAGCGCGCGATCCGCCAGGTGTACAGCCCCACCGACGGCCGCTTCCTCCCGGACCGCTACGTGGAGGGCACCTGCCCCCACTGCGGCTACGACAAGGCCCGCGGCGACCAGTGCGAGAACTGCACCCGGGTCCTCGACCCGACCGACCTGATCAACCCCCGCTCGGCGATCTCCGGCTCCACGGACCTGGAGGTCCGCGAGACCAAGCACCTCTTCCTCCTCCAGTCCAAGCTCCAGCACGAGGTCGAGGCGTGGGTCTCCCGCCACGAGGACGACTGGCCGCAGCTCGCCTCCTCCATCGCCCGCAAGTGGCTGAACGAGGGTCTGCACGACCGCGCCATCACCCGCGACCTGGACTGGGGCGTCCCGGTCCCCGCCGACACCTGGCCGGACCTCGCGGCCGAGGGCAAGGTCTTCTACGTCTGGTTCGACGCCCCGATCGAGTACATCGGCGCGACGAAGGAGTGGTCCGACAAGGACCCGGAGAACCGTGACTGGAAGTCCTGGTGGTACGAGGCGGACGACACCGTCCGCTACACCGAGTTCATGGCGAAGGACAACGTCCCCTTCCACACCGTGATGTTCCCGGCCACCGAGCTGGGCGTGCGCGAGCCGTGGAAGAAGGTCGACTACGTGAAGGCCTTCAACTGGCTGACGTACTACGGCGGCAAGTTCTCCACGAGCCAGAAGCGCGGCGTCTTCACCGACCACGCGCTGGAGATCCTCCCCGCCGACTACTGGCGCTACTTCCTGATCGCCAACGCCCCCGAGTCCGACGACTCGTCGTTCACCTGGGAGCACTTCACGGCGACGGTGAACAAGGACCTCGCCGACACCCTCGGCAACTTCGTCAACCGTGTCCTGTCCTTCTCCAAGAAGCGTTTCGGCGAGGCGGTCCCGGCCGGCGGCGAGCCCGGCCCGGCGGAGGGGGCGCTGGGTGAGGAGATCGCCCGGCTGCTCACCGAGTACGAGCAGCAGATGGAGGCCCTCCAGTTCCGCAAGGCCGCGGCCGCCCTGCGCGCCCTGTGGTCGGCCGGCAACTCCTACCTGGAGGAGAAGGCCCCCTGGCTGGAGATCAAGACGGACAAGGACGGCGCCGCCCTCACGCTGCGCACGGCGATGAACCTCATCCACCTCTACTCCGTCGTCTCCGAGCCCTTCATCCCGGCGAGCTCGGCGGCGATGCGCCAGGCCTTCTCGCTCACCGGCGACACCGCCACCTGGGTCTCGTCCGACGAGGCGAAGGCCCTGACCTTCCTTCCCACCGGTACGCCCTTCACCGTGCCGCCGGTGCTCTTCGCCAAGCTCACGGACGAGGACCTGGCCGCGTACAAGGAGCGCTTCGGCGGGGAAACAGCCGCGTAACAGCCCTTCTCGGACCCCTCACTCAGCCGGTATACCTGGCCAGGACCGCGTGATCGACCGCGGTCACGCGGCACACGAGTGGGGGGTCCGTCCATGGCACTGTTCGGCAACGCGCACAGCATCGATCCGGGGACGGCCGCGCAGGACTACGCACGTCTGCTCGGCCAGGGGGAGCAGGTGCACGCCGCGTACCTGCTGATCCGCGACACCATGCTGTTCACCGACCGCCGCCTCATCATGGTCGACAAGCAGGGCATCACCGGCAAGAAGGTGGAGTACCACTCCATCCCGTACCGCAGCATCACGCACTTCGCCGTCGAGACCGCCGGCACCTTCGACCTCGACGCCGAACTGAAGATCTGGCTCTCCGGCTCCCAGACCCCGATCCAGAAGACCTTCACCAAGGGCGTCGACATCTACGAGGTCCAGGCAATCCTCACCCAGTTCGTGGCCCGCTAGCCGGCGTCGGCTCGTGGGGGTCTGCCGGTCACTTTCCGCTGTTAACATCCGCCCACTTGTGCGAGGGCGGGTGCCCTCGCGGGGAGGGATGTTCAAGTGGGCAGATTCGCCCTGTCTCGTCGCCGGCTGGCGCTCGCCGTCTCGTCGGTGACCCTTGTGGTCGCGGGCGGCGCCGTTCTCCCGGCGTCGGCCGTCGCCGCGGGTGCCGCCGCGCCCTGGGCCACGGCCACCGCCATCACCGGCACCGACGTTCACGCCTCCGTGCTGGACGTCGCCACCGCCGCCGACGGTTCCGCCGTCACGCTGTGGAACCAGTTCGCCCGTCCCGGCGGCGAACGCAAGCTGTACGCCGCCGTACGGCCGTCCGGCAGCGACGCGTGGGGAGCGCCGACGCTGCTCGCCACGACCCCGACCGAGGCCGGCCGCGCCGCGCTGCACGCCTCCGCCGACGGCACGGTCACCGCACTGTGGGTGGAGTACCCGGACCTGACGGCACCCGGTTCGCCGGAAGTGGGCATCCGGCTCGTCAGCTCCGTCCTCGCGTCCGACGCCTCCGGGTGGTCCGCGCCCGTCGAACTCGTCGGCACGGAGGCCGCCCGGACCGAGGCCGGTATCGATCTCGCCGAGGCTCCCGACGGCACGCTCACCGCCGTCTGGGCCACCCGGTCCGGGGGCGCGACGGACACCGAGGTCAACGCGGCCGTCCGCGGCACGGACGGTACCTGGTCGACGCCCGTGCAGATCAGCTCCGCCGTCGCCGACGACGCCGAGATGGCGTACGCGCCCAGCGTCGCGGTCACCACCGACGGCACCACTGTCGTCGTCTACAAGCAGATCGCCGGTGAAGAAGCCCGGTTGCGTGCCGTCTCCCGGACGGCCGGCGCCACCGAGTGGTCCGTTCCCACAGCCGTGACCGGCAGCTACCAGTCCGTCGGCGACCCCGAGATCACGGCGGCCGACGACGGCTCGCTGACTCTCGCGTGGGCGGGAACCGTCAACGAGTCGCAGGGCTCGGTGCTCCAGACGGCGACCCGTTCGGCCACGGGCACCTGGTCCGGACCCGAGTCCGTCACGACCACCAGGAACCTCGCCCGGACACCCGAGCCGCTCATCGCGCCCGACGGCGACGTCACTCTCGTCTGGGTGGACTGGACCACGACCTTCGGTACTCGCACGGCCACCCGTGACGCGGCGACCCATGACTGGTCGGCCGTAGGGACGCTGTCGACGTCGTCCGTCTCCGAGCAGTACGACGCCGCCATCGGCGAGGACGGCACGGTACGCGCGGTCTGGACGCAGAGCGGCGGCATCGGTGGGGTGCTGGTGGAGTCCGTCGGCAGCGGCGGCCAGTGGGCCACGGCCGCCGAGATTCCCGGCTCGTCCAACGCCTTCGTCCGCAGCCGGATCAGCGTGGGCGACGACGGTACGGCCACCGCCGTCTGGTCCGGTGCCCGGACCGAGTCCGGCGTCGACCGGCTGTACGGTTCCCGGGCCGTCTGGCCCACGCTCGCCGTCACCGGCTCCAGCGTCCCCGCGACCGCCGCGCTCAAGGGCACCACCGCCTCCAGCAAGGCCTGGGCCCCCACCTGGCAGCTCAGCAGGCCCACCTCGGCCTGGAAGGTGATCCTCACCGACCGGTCGGGGAAGACCGTCCGTACGCTCACCGGAAGCACGGACGACCTGAACGTCGCCGCGAGCTGGAACGGCCGAACGACGTCGGGTGGTTACGCCCCCAACGGAACGCTGACCTGGACCCTTCAGGTCACCCAGCAGGACACGGACGTCAAGCTGGCGTCGGGCACCGTGCGCGTCACCGGCGGCGCCGCCGTCCACCGCGACTTCGGCTCGGACGGCAACGGCGACCTGCTGACGCTCAACTCCTCCGGCGGACTTTCGTACCACTGGGGCAACAGCACCGGCACGTTCGGTGGCAAGGCCACCGGCACCGGCTGGTCCACCTCCACGACCGTCGTCCCCCTCGGCGACCTCAGCGGTGACCGCTGCAACGACGTTCTGGTGCGCCTGAGCAGCGGGGCGGCGCGGCTCTACAAGCCGGGCTGCGGGCAGGCGGCGACGCCCTCCTCGCCGTACACCACCATCGTGACGGGTGGCTGGAACGCGTACGACCTCCTCACCTCGCCCGGTGACCTCGACCGCGACGGTCATCCCGACCTGATCGCCCGCAACGCCTCGACGGGGACCGTCTACCTCTACAAGGGCACCAGCACGGGGAAGTTCTCGTCGCGGGTGAAGCTCGTCGACAACTGGAAGGTCTACAAGAAGGTCATCGGCGCCGGAGACCTCAACGGCGACGGCATCGCGGACCTGTTGGCGCAGGACAAGACGAACAACCTGTATCGCTACTACGGCGCCGGCAACGGCCGCTTCACCTCACGCGTCAAGGTGTTCACCAACTGGGGCGGCTCGTACGACGCCGTAGTCGGCGTCGGTGACATCACCGGTGACGGGAAGGCCGACCTGGTCTCCCGCGACACCAGTGGCAACCTCTGGCGCTCCACGGGCAACGGCAGAGGGTCGTTCGCCGGCCCTGTGAAGATCGCGACCGGGTGGGGCGGGTACAAGTCCCTGTCGTGACAGCGGGCCGCGCAGCCGACGGGTGACCTGTCGGTCCGCACACGCGAAGGGGACCCGAGGCCGGCGGCTTCGGGTCCCTTTCGTCAGCGTCCTGCGGAAGGTGTGACTACTTCGGCTGCGGCTTGCGCACCGACAGGTGCAGTTCCTTCAGCCGGGGCTCCTCCAGCTCCGTGGGGGCGCCCATCATCAGGTCCTGGGCGTTGCCGTTGAGCGGGAACGCGATGGTCTCGCGGATGTTGGGCTCGTCGGCCAGCAGCATGACGATGCGGTCGACGCCGGGGGCGATGCCGCCGTGCGGCGGGGCGCCGAAGCGGAACGCGCGCAGCATGCCGGCGAACTTCTCCTCGACGGTCTCCCGGTCGTACCCGGCGATCTCGAAGGCCTTGAGCATGATCTCCGGCTCGTGGTTCCGGATCGCGCCGGAGGACAGCTCGACGCCGTTGCAGACGATGTCGTACTGCCAGCCCAGGATGTCCAGCGGGTCCTGGGTCCGCAGGGCCTCCAGGCCGCCCTGCGGCATGGAGAACGGGTTGTGCGAGAAGTCGATCGCGCCGGTCTCCTCGTCCTTCTCGTACATCGGGAAGTCGACGATCCAGCAGAAGCGGAAGACGCCGTCCTCGAAGTGGCCGGCCCGCTTGGCGGCCTCGACGCGCACCGCGCCCATGATCTTCGAGACCTCGTCGAACTCACCCGCGCCGAAGAACACCGCGTGACCGGCGGCCAGCGAGAGCCGCTTGGTCAGCTCGGCCACGTTCTCCTCGGTGAGGAACTTCGCGATCGGCCCGGACAGCGTGCCGTCCTCGGCGACCCGCACCCACGCGAGGCCCTTGGCGCCCAGCGTGACGGCGTAGTCACCGAGCTGGTCGAAGAACTTCCGGGGCTGCGAGGCGACGTCCGGCACGGGCAGCGCCCGGACGTGCTTGCCGGCGAACGCCTTGAACTCGGAGCCCTCGAAGATGTCGGTGATGTCCACCAGCTCCAGCTGGGCGCGCAGGTCCGGCTTGTCGGAGCCGTACTTCAGCATCGCCTCGCGGAACGGGATCCGCGGGAACGGGGACGTGACATGACGGCCGCCGCCGAACTCCTCGAACAGCTCGGTCATCAGCTTCTCGACCGGCTGGAAGACGTCCTCCTGCTCAACGAAGGACATCTCGATGTCGAGCTGGTAGAACTCGCCCGGCGAGCGGTCCGCACGCGCGTCCTCGTCACGGAAGCAGGGTGCGATCTGGAAGTAGCGGTCGAAGCCGGAGATCATCAGCAGCTGCTTGAACTGCTGCGGAGCCTGGGGGAGGGCGTAGAACTTGCCCGGGTTCAGGCGGGAGGGGACGACGAAGTCGCGGGCACCCTCGGGGGAGGTCGCGGACAGGATCGGCGTCGCCATCTCGTTGAAGCCCAGCGCCGTCATCTTGTGCCGGATCGCCGAGATCACCGACGTACGCAGCAGGATGTTGCGGTGCATGCGCTCGCGGCGCAGGTCCAGGAAGCGGTACTCCAGGCGCCGCTCCTCGTTGACCCCGTCCTCGGTGTTGATCGTGAAGGGGAGCGGGGCGGCGGCGCCCAGCACCTCGACGTCGCCGACCTCGATCTCGATCTCGCCGGTGGGCAGCTCGGAGTTGATGTTCTCGGCGCCACGGGAGACGACCTGGCCGTCGACCCGGACGACGGTCTCCTTGGACAGCTTGTCCAGCGCCTCGTAGGCGGCCGTGTTCGGCCGGGCGACCAGCTGGGTGATGCCGTAGTGATCGCGCAGATCAATGAAGAGGATGCCGCCCAGGTCGCGCCGATTGTGCAGCCAGCCACTCAGCCGGACGTCGGTGCCGACGTCAGAGGCGCGGAGCTCGCCGCAGGTGTGGGACCTGTACCGATGCATCGTCGTTCATCCAGCCTTCGCAGATCGGGGGTGTTTCACGTGAAACACCCCCAGCGTACCGGCCGTCCGGGAAGGCCTCTCCACGATTACGGAGGTAGGGCTTCGGTGGCAGCGTCCGATCACCTCTCCCTAGAGTGGGGCAATGCGCACTGGTGAGCCCCTGCCCGCCGTGGGGCAGGTTCTTGCCGCCCTCGCGACCGGCCTGTGGCAATGGGACACGGCCACGAAGCTGGTCACGGTGGATGCCGAGGCCGCTCGGCTGCTGGGCCTGCCCGCCGAGCAGACGACCCTCACGGAGGCCCGCACCAGGGCCCGGCTGCACCCCGTGGACTGGAACGAGATCATCAGCGTCGTCGGTCTCGCCGTCGCCGAGGGCACGCTCGCCGAGGTGCGGGTTCGGATCATGGACGAGCGGGGCCGGATCATCCGTACCGTCCGCAGCCGGTCCAAGCCGAGCTACGACCGTGAGCGCCGCGCCTTCCAGCTGATCGGCACCCTCCAAGAGGTCACCGACCCCTCACCGGGCACCCCTGCCGGCCGCCGCGCGGTCACCGGCGACTGGCGGCGCTCCCGTGAGGCGTTCCTGCTGGACGCGGGCCGGGCGCTGGCCGAGGCGCGCTCCACGGCCGAGGTGCTGCGGGTGGCGGCCGGACTGTCGATGCCGGGCTTCTCCCCGGACGGCCTCGCCGTCTTCGGCGTGGAGGGCGACCGGCTGACGATCATCGGCCACCACGGACATCAGCCCGGCGACGAGGATCCCTTCTCGCACATGGCGCTGGTGACGGACTACCCGGCGGCGGAGGTCGTACGGACCGGTCGCGCCGTCTATCTGTCCTCACCCGAGCAGTACAAGGCGCGCTTCCCGCTCACCTGGCACCTCGCCGAGCAGTTCGGCCGCCAGTCCTGGGCCTTCCTGCCGCTGACCGTCGCCGGGCGCACCATGGGCGCCTGGATGGCGGCCTTCGCCTATCCGGTCGCCTTCACCCCGGACGAGCGGTCCGTGCTGACCACGGTCGCCCGGATGCTCGCCCAGGCCCTGGCCCGGGCCGGCACCGCCGAGTCCGAGCGCGAGCTGACCGACGGCCTCCAGCGCTCCATGCTGCCCACGCTGGGCCCGGAGATCCCCGGCATGAGCGTCGCGGCCCGGTACATACCCACCGGCGGCGGCCTCCAGGTCGGCGGCGACTGGTACGACATGATCCCGCTGCCCGGGGGCACCTCCCGGGCGAAGTCCGGGGGAGGGCGGATCGCCCTCGTCATCGGCGACGTCCAGGGGCATGACGTACGGGCCGCGGGCCTGATGGGCCAGTTGCGGATAGCCCTGCGGGCGTACGCGTCCGAGGGCCACCGCCCCGACGCCGTACTGTCCCGCGCCTCCCGCTTCCTGCACGGCATCGCCACCACCGACGAGGACCCCTCCGACCTGCGCTTCGCGACCTGCCTGTACGTCGAGGTCGACCCGGAGACCGGGGTGCTGGACATCGCCCGCGCCGGGCACCCGGACCCGGCGATCCGGATGACGGACGGCACGGTCCTGAAGAGCCCGACGGCCGGCGGGCTGCCCCTGGGCATCGACCCGGACGCCGACTACCCCACCACCCAGCTGGTCCTCGAACCCGGCGAGACCATGCTGATCTGCACCGACGGCCTGATCGAGACCGGCGGTCACGACCTGGAGACCGGCTGGGCGCGCATCCGCGCCATCCTGGAGGAGCACAAGGGCGACCTGGAGGAACTGGCCGACTCCCTGGTGCAGGCCGTGCACGGGCCGTCCTCCCACCACACCACCGGCCCGCTGGTCGACCGGCGCGAGGACGACATCGCCGTCCTGCTTTTGAGCCGAGACGCCGAGGGCTGCGGCTGCGGCGACACGGTGATCGCACAGCCGCGCCGCCGGCGCACCATGCTGACGGTCGCCCAGGCCGAGCCCGAGCGGGTCGCCGTGGCCCGGCAGCTGCTGCGCGAGCTGCTGCACGACTGGAGCTCCACCGACCAGGTCGACTCGGCGGTGCTGCTGCTGTCCGAGATGCTCACCAACGTCCTCGTCCACACCGACACCGACGCGCTGCTGGTCGCCGAGGTCGCCGGGGAGCCGGGCGAGCGGCGCATCCGGGTGGAGGTCACCGACGCCAGTGACGACCTGCCGCACAAGCGCCGGCCCGGTGAGCTGGCGTCCTCCGGCCGCGGACTGATGCTGATCGAACTCCTCGCGCACTCGTGGGGGGTCGACCCACGGGGCGAGGGCAAGAGTATCTGGTTCGAACTCCACGAGTCCGACGGCGCGGAAGTCCTCTGAATCCGGACGTGGCCGATCCGGCTACGGCCCCGCGGGCTCGGGCGGTGTCCCGTGCCGGTCCCGCAACTCGTGGACGACCCCGAAGACGGCGGCGGTGAGCGGAACCGACAGCAGGATGCCCAGGATCCCGGCGACCGACGCCCCGGCGGTGATCGCGAGCATCACCACCGCCGGATGCATGTGCACCGTCCGGCTCTGGACCAGCGGCTGGAGCACATGGCCCTCCAGCACCTGCACGGCGAGCACCACCCCGAGCACCCACAGCGCGATCACGAACCCCCGGTCGGCGAGGGCGACCAGCACGGCCACGGCACCGGAGAGGAAGGCGCCGAGGTAGGGGATGTAGGCCGCGACGAAGACCAGCGCGCCCAGCCCGACCGCGCCGGGCACGCCCAGGATCAGCAGACCGACCGTGATGCACACCGAGTCGATGAAGGCGATGAAAGTGGTGCCCCGCATGAACCCCTCGACCGCCCGGAAGGCCCGCCGCGCCATGGCCTCCACGGTGTCGGCGGCCCCGCGCGGCGTGAGCGCGCGCAGCCCGCCCGCGGCCCGGTGGGAGTCCCTGAGGAAGAAGAAGACGAGCAACAGCGACAGCACGGCCAGGGCGATGGTCTCGCCGACCACGCTGATGCCGCTGATCACTCCGGAGGCGGCCGTCCCGCCGAACTTGCCGAGCAGCTGGCGGAAGTTGGCGGCGACGTCGTCCAGCGAGGTGCCCGCCGCCCCGAAGTACTGGGCGATGTCCTGGGCCGCCCGCCGCAGCGAGGCGATGATCTGGTCGCCGGAGTCGATGAGCGCGGCGACGACGATGTACACGGCACCGCCCACCACCGCCACCACGGCGACGCAGGTGAGCGCGGCGGCGACGGACCGGTTGACGCCGACGCCCACGAGCCGCCGGTACAGCGGCCCCAGCAGAGCGGTACCGAGCAGCGCGAGCAGCACCGGCACCACGGCCGTGCGCAGCGCGCCGCAGAGCAGGATCCCGACCCATCCGACGCCGGCCGCCAGCAGCACGACCGCGCACCAGGCGGCGAACCGCCTTACGGGAACGGGAAGCAGATGCACGCCTCCCACCCGATCACGCGACGGCCGGGCTGTCCCCTGGGGACGGCCCGGCCGGGTGACGGCGCGTCAGGACATCAGTCCCGCGGGCCGCTCTCCGCCATGCCGTGCACCGCGGGGATGGTCCCCAGACGGCCCTTCTGGAAGTCCTCGAAGGCCTGCATCAGCTCGTCCTTGGTGTTCATCACGAACGGGCCGTAGTGGGCCATCGGCTCCCGGATCGGCCTTCCGCCGAGGAGGACGACCTCCAGGTCGGGCGTGTGCGAGTCCTGCTTCTCGTCCGCGCGGACGGTCAGCGCGGAACCCGCGCCGAAGACGGCGGTCTGCCCGAGGTGGACCGGCCTCCGCTCGGCCCCCACCGTGCCCCGTCCGGCCAGCACGTAGGCGAGGCCGTTGAAGTCCTCCCGCCACGGCAGGGTGACCTCCGCGCCCGGCGCCAGCGTCGCGTGGATCATGCTGATCGGCGTGTGCGTGACGCCCGGACCGGCGTGACCGTCCAGCTCGCCGGCGATGACGCGGAGCAGCGCGCCGCCGTCGGGGGAGGTGAGCAGCTGCACGTTGCCGCCGCGGATGTCCTGGTAGCGCGGGGCCATCATCTTGTCCTTGGCCGGGAGGTTCACCCACAACTGGAGCCCATGGAAGAGACCGCCGGACATCACCAGCTGCTCCGGCGGGGCCTCGATGTGCAGCAGGCCCGAGCCCGCGGTCATCCACTGGGTGTCGCCGTTGGTGATGGTGCCGCCACCGCCGTTGGAGTCCTGGTGGTCGAAGATCCCGTCGATGATGTAGGTGACGGTCTCGAAGCCGCGGTGCGGGTGCCAGGGCGTGCCCTTCGGCTCTCCGGGCGCGTAGTCCACCTCGCCCATCTGGTCCATCATGATGAACGGGTCGAGGTGGCGGTAGTTGATCCCCGCGAACGCCCGGCGCACCGGGAAGCCCTCGCCCTCGAAGCCGCTGGGCGCGGTCGTGACGGTGATCACGGGACGCTCGACGGCGTCCGCCGCTGCGGTCACACGGGGCAGCGTCAGCGGGTTCTCGACGGTCACTGCGGGCATGTCGGTACCTCCTTGGGCGACGTGCGTTCCACTTTAGTTGAGCGTTGAACTTTCTGCCACCCCACAACGCCGACGGCCCGGGGGGCATTCCCTCCGGGCCGTCGTCGTCGCACAGGTGCGCCGGATCTCGGATCAGTTCCCTCAGTTGCTGAAGTACAGGTACTTCCACGACCCGTACGTCGTGGAGTTCACCGAGTCGCCGGACGAGCCGTTGACGTAGACCGAGCGCATCCGGGCCCGGATTCCGGACTGACCGGGCGCCTCCAGGGTCACGGCCGACTTGCCGGCCGTACCGAGCGGGAAGTACTGCGAGTCCGCCGAGTACCAGGTGCCCTGGTAGTAGACCTGGAGGTCGAACCGCTGCTGACGGCCCGGGTAGTAGGTCATGGTCGTGGTGAGCAGCGGGTCGGTGTTCTTGTGGAACCAGTAGTAGGCCGTCGAGCCGATCTTGGCGGTCTTGTAGTGCTTGGAGACGGCCGTGGAGACCCTGACCCGGGCGAACGCCGTGGACTTCACGGTCTTCGGGTTGTAGCGGGCGTCGCCCCGGAAGATCGCGGTGACGTGGGTGTCGCGGGTCATGTCGACCCAGGCGGCGATGTTGCCCTTGGAGTCGACCCTGCCGACCTTGATCCGCTTGTTGGGCTTGTCGCCGCCGAACGGGTCGGCCCAGATCTCCACCGAGCGGTTCTTGTACGTCGTGCCGAGGTGCGCCACGAACCGGACGTCGGAGCCGTAGTTGTACAGCTTGCCGTTGTTGTTCAGGCTCAGCGAGGTCGAGGCGCGGGAGACCACGACCTTGTCGGAGGCGGTGGCCGAGGTGTGCCCGGCGTCGCCGGCGTAGCTCACCTTGTACGTCACCGCGCCGCCGGCCGGCGGGGTGTCGGCGAAGGAGTACGTCCCGTTCGACTGGACGGTGACGGACGGCAGCGCCTTGCCGTTCGGGCTCTCCAGGTCGGTGCGGGTGACCGCCAGCCTGATCCCGCTGGGCAGCGCCACGGTCGCCGAGATCTTGCCGGTGACGGTGAGCCTCTTGGCGCGCGGCGCCGTGCTGGGGGCGCTGACCGTGAGGGTCGGGACGTTCAGCGTCGGCTGGGTCAGCGCCTTGACCGTGTAGCCGCCGCTGCCCGGCACGAGGGCGAAGATCCGGGAGGAGTCCGGAGCCCAGGCCACGTCCGCCGCGGACTGCGTGCCCGTGCTGTACGTGCGGACCGGCTGCTTGGCGTTCGGCCGGTATACGGCCACCTTGGTGCCCGAGATCTGGGCCACCAGGCCGCTGCGGCCCACGTCGACCCGCTGCCCGGCCGGGTAGGCACCGACCTTGCTGAACCTGCCGTCCGCGTAGGCGTCCCGGTCGGTGCCGTTGACGAGCACCTCGTCGGCGCCGGCGGCGAGGTCGATGTCCCCGATGCCCTGGTTCAGGGTGTAGTCGCCGTTGTGCCACGCGGTCAGCTGGGGCGTGCCGCTCGACACGTCGAGCACGGCCATCGAGCCCGTGGACAGCCCGGTCTCACCGAGCGCCAGCACACCCGGACGGAGCGGGTCCGTGTCCAGCAGGACCTGGCCCCACATGGCGACCGACGTGCCCTCCTTCGGGAACTGGGCGAGCGCCACCGGCTCGGTGCCGCTCGCAGGGTCCACCGCCGGGTCGACCGAGCCGAGGTCGCCGTCCCACTGGTCGCCGTACGTGAACCAGACCTTGCCCGCGGAGAAGGCGAGGTGGCGCGGGCCGGTGTCGGTGGCGACCGGGTAGCGGACCTTGACGTCGAGCGTGGCCGCGTCCAGGGCGACCACCTCGTGGCTGCTCGGCACGGCCGCGTACAGGGTGGTGCCGTCATCGGACAGCGCAAGGTCGCTGACGCCGCCGAAGCCGCTGCTCACGTCGACGAGGGTCCCGCTGTAGTTGGCGGCCAGGATCCGCCCGTCGGACGCGTCGCTGACGAAGACGCGCTGCAGGGCGTGGTCCGCGACGAGGCCACCGGGGCTGGTGACGACGGCCGCCGCCGCCGAAGCCGTTCCCGCCGCCGCGACGCTCAGCGCCGCCGAGCTGAAAAGGACCGCGAGCGCCGTCGCGGCCGAAGTGCTGCGCATACGCACAGTGCTGAAACCCCCACAAGGAATCCCGGTGGAACCGGGAGGTGAAAGCGCCGCGCGACACCCGGCGGATCGTGGGAAACGCGATCACACACGGGGCGCGGCTGCCGGGGCAGCATATGGCATGACAGTGACAATCGAACGGGGGATTATCCGGCTTTCAGCCGGACCCCGCGCGAATCAGCCCTACATCCGCCGCATGGCGAACGCGAATCAGCCGTACATCCGCCGCATGGCGAAGTCGACCATCTCCTCGACGGCCTTCGCGTCGAACACCATCCGGTGCTCCCCCTCCATGTCGAGGACGAAGCCGTACCCGGTCGGCAGCAGGTCGATCACCTCGGCGCCGGTGATCACGAAGTACTTGGACTCCTTGCCCGCGTACCGCCGCAGCTCCTTGAGCGAGGTGAACATCGGGATCACCGGCTGCTGGGTGTTGTGCAGGGCGAGGAAGCCGGGGTTGTCACCGCGCGGGCAGTAGACCTTGGACGTCGCGAAGACCTGCTGGAAGTCCTCCGCGGCCAGTTGCCCGGTGGTGAAGGCGCGCACCGCGTCCGCGAGCGAGGGCGGCGACGGCTCCGGGTACAGCGGCTGCTGCTGCCCGTAGCCCCCGGCACCGGGCATCTGCTGCTGCGGCTGGGCGTACTGCTGCCCCGCACCCGCGCTCTGGTCGTAGCCGTACATGCACGCAAGAGTACTGACCGACCACGAGGGCTGAGTCACAGATGCCCGGATCGGGGTTGCTTCTTATTACCGACGGGTAGCATCATCGGAGCTACTAGTTGGTACGCGAACTTCGGGCGCGAGGAGTCAGTGCCTCGCCGATCTCTCTCAACGGAGCCAGTCGCCATGGGGCACTACAAGTCGAATCTCCGCGACATCGAGTTCAACCTCTTCGAGGTACTGGGGCGCGACAAGGTGTACGGCACCGGCCCGTTCGAGGAGATGGACGTCGAGACCGCCAAGAGCGTCCTGGAGGAGCTCACCCGGCTCTCGGAGAACGAGCTGGCCGAGTCCTTCACCGACGCCGACCGCAACCCGCCCGTCTTCGACCCGGAGACCAGCACCGCGCCCGTCCCGGCGTCCTTCAAGAAGAGCTACCAGGCCTTCATGGACTCCGAGTACTGGCGGCTCGGCCTGCCCGAGGAGATCGGCGGCACCACCTCGCCCCGCTCCCTGATCTGGGCCTACGCCGAACTGATCCTGGGCGCCAACCCGGCCGTGTGGATGTACTCCTCGGGCCCGGCCTTCGCCGGCATCCTCTTCGACGAGGGCAACGAGGTCCAGAAGCACATCGCCTCGGTCGCCGTCGAGAAGCAGTGGGGCTCCACCATGGTCCTCACCGAGCCCGACGCGGGATCCGACGTGGGCGCCGGCCGCACCAAGGCGGTCCAGCAGGAGGACGGCTCCTGGCACATCGAGGGCGTGAAGCGCTTCATCACGTCCGGTGAGCACGACATGTCGGAGAACATCCTTCACTACGTCCTCGCCCGTCCCGAGGGCGCCGGCCCCGGCACCAAGGGCCTGTCCCTCTTCCTCGTCCCGAAGTACCTCTTCGACTTCGAGACCGGCGAGCTGGGGATGCGCAACGGCGTCTACGCCACCAACGTCGAGCACAAGATGGGCCTCAAGGCCTCCAACACCTGCGAGATGACCTTCGGCGACAAGCACCCCGCCAAGGGCTGGCTGATCGGCGACAAGCACGACGGCATCCGCCAGATGTTCCGGATCATCGAGTTCGCGCGGATGATGGTCGGCACGAAGGCGATCTCCACGCTGTCCACCGGCTACCTCAACGCGCTGGAGTACGCCAAGGAGCGCGTCCAGGGTCCCGACCTGGCGAACTTCATGGACAAGACCGCGCCGAAGGTCACCGTCACCCACCACCCCGACGTGCGCCGCTCGCTCATGACGCAGAAGGCGTACGCGGAGGGCATGCGCGCCCTCGTCATGTACACCGCCTCCGTCCAGGACGCCATCCAGGTCAAGGAGGCGAACGGCGAGGACGCCGCCACCGAGCACGCCCTGAACGACCTGCTCCTGCCGATCGTCAAGGGCTACGGCTCCGAGAAGGCCTACGAGCAGCTCGCCCAGTCGCTGCAGACCTTCGGAGGCTCCGGCTTCCTGCAGGAGTACCCGATCGAGCAGTACATCCGGGACGCCAAGATCGACACCCTCTACGAGGGCACCACCGCGATCCAGGGCCAGGACTTCTTCTTCCGGAAGATCGTCCGCAACCAGGGCGCCGCGCTGAACTCCCTCGCCGAGGACATCAAGAAGTTCCTGGCCCTCGGCACCGGCGGCGAGGACCTGGCAGGCGCCCGCGAGCACCTCGCCAAGGCCGCCGTCGAGCTTGAGGCGATCGTCGGCCTGATGCTGACCGACCTGGCGGCCACCGAGCAGGACGTCAAGAACATCTACAAGGTGGGCCTGAACACCACCCGCCTACTGATGGCCTCCGGGGACGTGATCGTCGGCTACCTGCTGCTGAAGGGCGCCGCGATCGCCGCCGAGAAGCTGGAGTCGGCCTCCGCCAAGGACAAGGCGTTCTACACCGGCAAGATCGCGGCGGCGAAGTTCTTCGCGGCCAACGTGCTGCCGGGCGTGACGCTGGCCCGCAAGGTCGCCCAGGGCGTCGAACTGGACCTGATGGAGCTCGACGAAGCGGCGTTCTGACCGGTTCCCCCGGTCAGCCCCGCGATTTCCACATCGTCCTTACGAGGGCCCGCTCCCGGCCAGGGGGAGCGGGCCCTCGTCCGTCGTTAAGGTGAACCCATGAGCGAACCCTCCCGCTTCGACCGCGGCCACACCGACGACCTCATGTCCTTCCTCGCGGCGAGTCCCTCGCCGTACCACGCCGTGGCGAACGCCGCCGAGCGGCTCGAGAAGGCGGGCTTCCGGCAGGTCGCGGAGACGGACGCCTGGGACGGGGCGAGCGGCGGCAGGTTCGTGCTGCGTGGTGGCGCGATCGTGGCGTGGTACGTCCCGGAGGGTGCCGCTCCGCACACCCCCTTCCGGATCATCGGCGCGCACACCGACTCCCCCAACCTGCGCGTCAAGCCGCAGCCCGACAGCGGTGCGCACGGCTGGCGCCAGGTGGCCGTGGAGATCTACGGCGGGCCGCTGCTGAACTCCTGGCTGGACCGCGACCTCGGCCTCGCCGGCCGGCTGACGCTGCGCGACGGCACGACCCGGCTGGTGAACGTCGACCGGCCGCTGCTGAGGGTGCCGCAGCTGGCGATCCACCTGGACCGCTCGGTGTCCTCGGAGGGCCTCAAGCTCGACAAGCAGCGGCATCTCCAGCCCATCTGGGGCCTCGGCAACGACGTGCGCGACGGCGACCTGATCGCCTTCCTGGAGGCGGAGTCGGGGATCGCCGCCGGCGAGACGACCGGCTGGGACCTGATGGTGCACTCCGTCGAGCCGCCGGCGTACCTCGGCCGTGACCAGGAGCTGATGGCCGGCCCACGGCTCGACAACCTGCTCTCCGTGCACGCGGGCGTGGCCGCGCTCGCCGCCGCCGCGAGCGGCGGTGCGGGACTGACCTCCATCCCCGTGCTCGCCGCCTTCGACCACGAGGAGAACGGCTCCCAGTCGGACACCGGCGCCGACGGCCCGCTCCTCGGCGGCGTCCTGGAGCGCTCGGTCTTCGCCCGCGGGGGCTCGTACGAGGACCGGGCTCGCGCCTTCGCGGCGACCGTCTGCCTCTCCTCCGACACCGGCCACGCGGTGCACCCCAACTACGCCGAACGCCACGACCCGACCCACCACCCCCGGGTCAACGGCGGTCCCATCCTCAAGGTCAACGTCAACAACCGCTACGCCACGGACGGTTCGGGCCGCGCGGTCTGGGTGGCGGCCTGCGAGAAGGCCGGCGTGCCCTTCCAGTCCTTCGTCTCCAACAACTCCATGCCCTGCGGCACGACCATCGGCCCCATCACGGCGGCCCGTCACGGCATCCGCACGGTCGACATCGGCGTGGCGATCCTGTCGATGCACAGCGCCCGCGAACTCTGCGGCGTGGAGGACCCCCACCTGCTGACGCGAGCGCTGGCGGCGTTCCTGGAGGGCTGAGAAACCCGCCGCGGCACGTGAGTTGACGGGCGGTGAGGACTGCATTCCGGGGGCGCGGGTACCCGAAGTCCACCGGAAGCTCCGGAATCACCGGACCGGAACAGGGAGGCAACACTCATGGGCCTCGGCGGGTGCATCATCCTCATCGCCGTGGGAGCCATCCTCACGTTCGCGACGGACTGGAACATGGAGGGTGTCAATCTCGATCTGGTCGGCGTCATTCTGATGATCGTCGGGCTGATCGGGGTCACGACGTTCAGCAGCATCGCGCGGCGGCGCCGTGTCGTGGTGCCGCCCTCGCAGCCGGTCGTGCAGGAGGAACACCCCCGGCGCGACGGCTACAGCGACGGGTACGGCGTGTGACGCAGCAGCACGGCGTGACGGGAGCGACGGCGTGACGCCCCGTGAGGTCAGGCGTCCAGGCCGGCCAGGACGAGGGGCAGGCGGTCCGTCCCCCGCTCGGTGAGTCGGACCGGGACGCCCCAGTCCTGCTGGTGGACATGGCAAGCGGGGTATTCGTTCGCAGGGTCGTCGTCGCAGGACGCGGCCATCGCGGAGACATGCAGGACGCCCTCCGGCACGGTGGGGTCGAGCTCCAGGGCGCGGGACAGGTCGGTTCCCGCGCCCTCGCCGTGTGTCAGCAGTTCCGGAGGCGCCGACGAGACCAGCAGGCGGGTCGAGGGGCCGTATCGGGTGTCGAGCTTCTGGCCCGCGGGCGCCTCGAAGATCACGTCCAACTGGAGCCGCCCGGGGGCCACTTCGGTCGCCTCGCGCCGGGTGCGGTGGGCGACCCCCGCCACGCGGACCGCCTCCTCCGGCAACCGCAGCCGGGTCAGGCGGTGCCGCGCCGACTCCACGACGACGATGTCGTCACCGGCCAGCACCGCGTCGCTCGGCTCGCGCAGATCCGTGGCCAGGGTGGTGACCTCGCCGGTCGCGGGGTCGAAGCGGCGCAGGGCGTGGTTGTAGGTGTCGCTGACGGCCACCGAGCCGTCGGGCAGGGCCGTGACGCCCAGCGGGTGCTGGAGCAGGGCCTGGGCGGCCGGTCCGTCGCGGTGACCGAAGTCGAACAGCCCCGTGCCGACGGCGGTGTGCACAGCGCCGTCGAGATCCACCCAGCGCAGGGCGCTGGTCTCCGAGTCCGCCAGCCACAGCCGCTCGGGCGTCGCCGCGAGGCCCGACGGCTGGGCGAACCAGGCCTCGGGGCCGGGGCCGTCGACCAGCCCCTCGTTGGTGGTACCCGCCGCGACGGCGACGCCGCCGCTCACGGGGTCGTAGGCCCAGAGCTGGTGCACTCCCGCCATGGCGATCCACACCCGGCCGCCGAAGAGGGCGACGTCCCAGGGCGAGGAGAGGTTCACCTCACGCGCCGGGCCCGATCTGGCGTCGCCCTGCATCCACTGCCTGCCGGTCCCGGCCAGGGTGCCGACCTCACCGGAGGTGAGATCCAGGCGGCGCAGGGCGTGATTGACGGTGTCGGCGACCACGACCGAGCCGTCGTCGAGGAGGGCGAGGCCCTGCGGCTCGTTGAAGGACGCCGCATCGGCCGGCCCGTCGGCGAACCCGCGCGCGCCGGAGCCGATCCGCCGGACCACGCTCTCCCCGTCCTGCGCCAGCTCCACGAGCTGGTGCCGGGTCGTGTCACTGACCAGGAACGTCCCCCCGGGCAGCAGCAGCGCCTTCCCCGGGAACCGCAGCACCGTCGGCTCGGGCTCCGGCGCCACGTACGGTCCGTCACCCCGCCGCAGGGTGCCCTTCGCGGCGTGCTCCGCCTCGAGCTCGGTCACCAGCCGCTCAATGGCGTGCACATGCCCCTCACCGGCGTGCTGGGCGACGACGTACCCCTCGGGGTCGATCACCACGAGCGTCGGCCAGGCACGCACCGCGTACTGCTTCCAGGTGCCGAGATCGGGGTCGTCGAGCACCGGATGCTCCACCCCGTACCGCTCCACGGCGTCCGCCACCGCCGCGTGGTCGGCCTCGTGCACGAACTTGGGCGAGTGCACGCCGACGACCACGACGGTGTCCCGATGCCTGGCCTCCAGCTCCCGCAGCTCGTCGACGACGTGCAGGCAGTTGATGCAGCAGAAGGTCCAAAAATCCAGGACGACGATGCGCCCTCGCAGGTCAGCCAGGCTGTACTGCTTCCCACCCGTGTTCAGCCAGCCGCCCTTGCCGATCAGCTCGGGGGCACGGACACGGGCGCGGCGGCGGCTCGGGGCCGGGGCGGAGTCGGTCATGGCTCAAGAGTGCCACTCACCACTGACAGTCACGCGACCCGCCTCCTCGCGACCCACAGTCACCCCAGCGTGTTGCCCGTCGTCGCGTCCACGTGGTCCGGGACGTCGTCGTGGCGGTCGCCGACGGTGAGGGTGCCGGTCGGTTCGAACAGGAGGATCGCGGTGGGGACGGGGGCGTACGGCTTGTGCTCGGTGCCGCGCGGGACGGTGAACAGGGAACCCCTGGGCAGGACCACCGTGCGCTCGCCGGCGGCCTCCCGCAGGGCGATGTGCAGTTCGCCCTCGATGACCAGGAAGAACTCGTCGGTGTGGTCGTGCGCGTGCCACACGTGCTCACCCTCGACCTTCGCGACGCGTACGTCGTAGTCGTTGACGGCGGTGACGATGCGGGGGCTCCACCGGTCCGAGAAGGATGCGAGGGCCTCGTCCAGTGCGATGGGTTCCATGCGGCCATCGTCGGCCGTGGTGACACACCCGGACGAGTGCTAGGAATTGCACATGCCGCAAGGATCCTCTCAGTCGGCGGGGCCGCATCGCGTCGTCCTGATCGTCGACGACAACTCCAACCCCTTCGAGATGAGCTGCGCGATCGAGGTCTTCGGACTGCGCCGGCCCGAGCTGGGCCGGGAGCTGTACGACTTCCGGCTGTGCGCGGCCGGACCTCGCACCCGGATGCGGGACGGCTTCTTCACGCTGACCGACGTCGCCGGGCTGGAGGCCGCCGAGGAGGCGGACACGCTGATCGTGCCGAACCGGCCGGACACCGGCACCCCGCGCGCGGGGGCGGTGCTCGACGCCGTACGCCGGGCACACGCGCGTGGGTCCCGGCTGATCGGCTTCTGCTCGGGCGCGTTCACCCTCGCCGAGGCGGGGCTGCTGGACGGCCGCCGGGCGGCGTGCCACTGGATGTGGGCCGAGTCGTTCCGGGCGAGGTTCCCGCGGGTGCGGCTGGAGCCGGACGTGCTGTTCGTGGACGACGGAGACATCCTGACCGCGTCCGGCAGCGCGTCGGCGCTGGATCTGGGCCTGCACGTCGTACGGCGGGACCACGGCGCCGAGGTCGCGGGCGCCGTCTCCCGGCGCCTGGTCTTCGCCGCGCACCGGGACGGCGGTCAGAAGCAGTTCGTGGAGCGGCCGTTGCCGGAGGTGCCCGACGAGTCCCTGGGACCGCTGCTGGCGTGGGCACAGGAGCGGCTGGGCGAGCCGCTGACCGTGGCGGACCTCGCCGCGCGTGCGGCGGTGTCCCCGGCGACCCTGCACCGGCGGTTTCGCGCGCAGCTCGGTACGACCCCGCTGGCGTGGCTGACCGGGGAGCGGGTGGCCCTGGCGTGCCGGTTGATCGAGCGCGGCGAGGAACGGCTGGACGTGGTGGCCGCGCGCAGCGGGCTGGGCACGGCGGCGAACCTGCGGGCGCGGCTACGGCGCGAGACCGGCCTCAGCCCGTCGGCCTACCGGCGGCGTTTCGGACCGGCCGCGGGGGAACCGGTCATGGCATGAGATTCCTCGTGCGCGAACGGCTCCTCGGCTTCGGTGACGACTACTGGATCGAGGACGACAGAGGCAACAAGGCCTATCTTGTCGACGGCAAGGCGATGCGGCTGCGCGACACCTTCGAGCTGAAGGACACCCGGGGGCGGGTGCTCGCCGACATCCGGCAGAAGATGTTCGCCCTGCGGGACACCATGGTGATCGAGCGGGACGGCGAGCCGCTGGCCCGCATCAGGCGCAAGCGGCTGTCGCTGCTGCGCAACCACTACCGGGTGAGCCTGGTCGACGGCACCGAACTCGACGTCAGCGGCAAGATCCTCGACCGTGAGTTCGCCGTCGAGTACGACGGTGAGCTGCTCGCCGTGATCTCCCGGCGCTTCCTGCACGTCAGGGACACCTACGGCGTGGACGTCGTCCGGGACGACGCGGACCCGGCGCTGCTGATCGCGGTGACGGTGTGCGTGATCCATCTGGCGGACAAGGAGCGGGAGGACGACTGATCCGGCTCCAGTCCCGCCCCCTCGTGACCGCGCGCGTTCAGCGTCGAGGGCGTTCCAGCCCCAGCACCCGGTCCTTCAGCGCCGGGAACTGATCCCGGGTCGTCGCCACCTTCCCGGGGTCGAACTCCACGGTGAGGACCTCCTGGTCCGGGCCGGCCTGCGCCAGCACCTCGCCCCACGGATCAACCACGATCGAGTGACCGGCCTGCGGAACTCCCGCGTGCGTCCCGGCCGTTCCACACGCGAGGACGAACGCCTGGTTCTCCACCGCCCGCGCCTGAGCCAGCAGCGTCCAGTGGGAGCGCCGACGCTCCGGCCACCCGGCCGGGACGACCAGGGTCTCGGCCCCGGCGTCGACGAGCCCGCGGAACAGCTCGGGGAACCGCAGGTCGTAGCAGGTGGCCAGACCCAGCGTCGTCGCGCCCGGCAGACGGACCGTCACCAGTTCGTCGCCCGCACCCATCAGCACGGCTTCACCCTTGTCGAAGCCGAACCGATGGATCTTGCGGTAGGCGGCGACCAGACCACCGGAGGGGGAGAGGACGAGCGAGGTGTTGTAGAGCGGCCCGTCGGGGTCACGCTCCGGAATCGAACCCGCGTGCAGCCACACACCCGTGTCGCTCGCCGCCTTGGCCATGGCCTCGTACGTCGGTCCTTCGAGCGGCTCGGCCTCCCGGCCGAACTCTTCGTAGGCGAAGGCCCCCGTCGTCCACAGTTCGGGCAGCACCACGAGATCGGCGCCGGCCTGCTCCCGTACCAGAGAAACCGCCCGCTGTCGACGTTCCGCGACCGATTCGCCCTCGTCTACGGCGATCTGGATCAGAGAGGCGCGCACACTACCACCGTCCTGGCATTCGAGCCGTCCACACAGGCCTACGATCGTCACACGAAAGCACTGCCGGGGTGCCTCATTGCAGCGTAACTTAGCGTTTCGAGACACCCGCCGAGTGCAGCCACCTCCCACTGGCACCGCCGCCACAACCTGCCCGTGTACCGACCGCCGAGGGGTCCCGTTCCGTGAGTCTGCATCCCACCCTCCAGCCCTACGCCGACGCCTGGACCCACTCCATCGAAGCGATATCCGAGCTGGTGCAGCCCCTCGTGGAGGGCGAGTGGAACCGGCGGACCCCGTGCCCGGGCTGGTCCGTGCGGGACGTCGTCTCGCATGTGATCGGGCTGGACTGCGAGATGCTCGGCGACCCGCGCCCGATCCACACCCTCCCGCGCGACCTGTTCCACGTCACCAACGACCACCAGCGCTACTCGGAGATGCAGGTCGACGTCCGCCGTCACCACACGGCGCCCGAGATGACCTCCGAGCTGGAGTACACGATCATCCGGCGCAACCGGCAGCTGCGGGGCGAGTCCCGCGACCCCGGCACCAAGGTGCGCGGCCCGCTCGGCACCGAGCTCACGCTGGAGGAGTCGATGCGGGGCCACGCCTTCGCCGTGTGGGCGCACGAGCAGGACCTGCGCGTCGCCCTCGGCCGCCCGGGCAATCTCGACTCCCCCGGCGCCCACGTCGCCCGCGACGTCCTGCTGGCCGAACTCCCGGAGGTCGTCGCCGCCAGGGCGAACGCGCCGCGCAGCTCGGCGGTCGTCTTCGACGTGCACGGCCCCATCGAGTTCCTGCGCACCATCCGCGTCGACATCCAGGGCCGCGGCACCCTCGAAACGGCCCCGGCCCTCGGCCCCGCCGCCACCCTCACTCTCGACTGGGAGACGTACGTCCGCCTGGCCTGCGGCCGCGTCACGCCCGAGGCGGCGATGGACCGCATCAAGGCGGAGGGAGACGCTGACCTGACGTCGGCGATCCTGCGCAACTTCACGGTGACGCAGTAGGCCGGCGCCGTCGGCGGCGGGGCGTGCCGCCCGGAGCGGCACGGTCGGGCGCAGCGGCACCCCGCCGGAGCCCCGCCGACGCCGGGTCGCGCGCCCACCCGGCCCGGCGCGGGGCACCGTCATGGCCCCGGCGCAGGCAGCGTCAGGCAGGGACGTGCACGGTCTCCACCCGGCTGGCCACCAGACGCTCCCGCTCCCGCCGCGCCGCCTGCTTCCGCAGCCGCAGCACCTGCGAAAGCCCCAGCGCCTGGAGCACGAACACGGACGAGAAGGCCACGGTGTAGTCGTTCCCGGTCGCGTCCAGCAACGCGCCCACCGCGAACAGCGTGGTCATGGAGGCGACGAAGCCACCCATGTTGGTGATCCCGGACGCGGTCCCCTGCCGCTCCGGGGGATTCGCCGGCCGGGCGAAGTCGAACCCGATCATCGAGGCCGGCCCGCACGCGCCGAGCACCACGCACAACACGATCAGCAGCCACATCGGCGTCCGGTCGGCCGGATAGAACACCGTCGCCGCCCACAGCAGCGACGTCGCCGCCACCGTGCCGAGGGCCAGCGGCAGCCGCGCCCCGTGGTGCCGGGCGACGATCTGGCCGTAGACGAGTCCGACGGCCATGTTCGACAGCACGACCAGGGTCAGCAGTTCACCGGCGGTGGCCCGGGACAGCCCCTGTGCCTCGACCAGGAACGGCAGTCCCCACAGCAGCAGGAAGACCATCGCCGGGAACTGGGTCGTGAAGTGCACCCACAGCCCGAGCCGGGTTCCCGGCTCCCGCCAGGACGCGGCGATCTGCCGCCGTACGTAGGAGGCCCCCATGTGCGGCACCGGCTCCGGCTCGTGCCCCTCGGGGTGGTCCTTCAGGAACAGCAGGAGCAGCACGAACACCACGACCCCGGCGAGCGCGCTGCCCGCGAACGCGGCCGTCCAGCCGATGCCGTGCAGCAGCCGGGCGAGCACGAGGGTGGAGACCAGGTTGCCCGCCATGCCGACAAGTCCGGCGAGCTGCGCGATCAGTGGGCCGCGCCGGGCCGGGAACCAGCGGGTGCCGAGCCGCAGCACGCTGATGAACGTCATCGCGTCGCCGCAGCCCAGCAGCGCGCGCGAGGCGAGTGCCGTGCCGTACGTGGGGGAGTACGCGAAGCCGAGCTGCCCGGCCGTGAACAGAACGACACCGAGGCCCAATACCTTCTTGGTGCCGAGCCGGTCGACCAGCAGGCCGACGGGTATCTGCATGCCGGCGTAGACCAGCAGCTGAAGGATCGAGAACGTCGACAGCGCGGAGGCGCCCACGTCGAACCGGTCGGCGGCGTCGAGGCCGGCGACCCCCAGCGACGTCCGGAAGATGACGGCGACGAAGTAGACCGAGACGCCTATGCCCCAGACGGCGACGGCGCGCCGGCCGCCGGGCGGATCGCCGGGCAGGGACACCGACGCGGAGCTCATCGGACCTCACCCCGCGCGAGGTGCGAGAACCAGCCGATGTGCCGGTGGACCACGTCGACGGCCGCGTCGGGGTCCCCGGAGCGCAGCGCGTCCAGGATGTGCTGGTGCTCCGCGAGCGTCTTGGCGATCCGGTCGGGGTGGGAGTGCATGACGGCGACGCCCATCCGCAACTGCCGGTCGCGCAGCTGGTCGTACAGCCGGGACAGGATCTCGTTGCCGCCGCTGCGGACGATCTCCGCGTGGAAGGAGCGGTCGGTGACGGCGGCGGCGGCCAGGTCCCCGGCGGCGGCCTGCTCCCTCTGCTGCTCCAGCAGCTCCTCGAGGCGCACGATGAGCCCGGAGGGCGCGGGTACGGCCTTGCGCGCCGCGTGTTCCTCCACGAGCAGACGGGTCTCGACGACGTCCGCGATCTCCTGCGCGGAGACCGGCAGGACCAGGGCGCCCTTCTTCGGGTAGAGCTTGATCAGGCCCTCGGCCTCCAGCCGCAGCAGCGCCTCGCGCACCGGGGTGCGCGAGACCCCGACGGCGTCGGCCAGCTCGCCCTCCGTGAGGAGGGTGCCGCCCTCGTAACGGCGGTCCAGGACGCCTTGCTTGACGTGGGTGTAGACACGGTCGGCGGCAGGGGGTTGCTTCACGGCTGCCAGGGTCATGCCGACAGGATAGATACAACACGTACGCATGGCCCCGTCCGTCCACGATGCGGACCTCGCCCGCGCCGCCCCGCGGACCACCCCGGGGCTTCTCCGGGAAGTTCCTCGCCCCGGCCCGAATCTTGCACAACCATTCGCGCTACCTACGTGTCACACCCATGCGGCCTCCTGCACTCCCGTTCAAGTGAGCCGCGCCATAGGGGCATTCGACGTATTCGGGGTATCTCAGTTGATAACCGGCATCAAGGGCATCCGTATCCGCAGAGCCGTCGCCGTCACCGCGACCGCCGGCGCTGTCTTCACCACCGGAGCCCTCACCGCGGCACCCGCGCAGGCCGTGGCCGCGCCCACGATCGTGGCCAAGGGCGGCTACATCATGGACAACGCCACCGGCAAGACCTTGTTCGACAAGTACGCGAACACCAAGCGCGCCACCGGCTCCACCACCAAGATCATGACTGCCAAGGTCGTGCTGTCCCAGCCGAACCTGAACCTGGACGCCAAGGTCACGGTCCAGAAGGTCTACAGCGACTACATCGTCTCGAACAACGCCTCGTCCGCCCGCCTGATCGTCGGCGACAAGGTCACCGTCCGTCAGCTGCTCTACGGGCTGATGCTGCCGTCCGGCTGTGACGCCGCCTACGCGCTCGCCGACAAGTTCGGCACTGGCTCGACGCGGGCCGCACGCGTGAAGTCGTTCATCGGCAAGATGAACACCACGGCGCGCTCGCTCGGCATGACGAACACGACGTTCGACTCGTTCGACGGCATCAGCAACGGCTCGAACTACTCCACGCCGCGCGACCTGACGAAGCTCGCCAGCAACTCGATGAAGAGCGCCACCTTCCGTGCCCTCGTGAAGACGAAGACCACGAAGCAGAAGGTCACCACGAAGAGCGGCGGCTACCGCTACTACACGTGGACCAACACCAACACGCTGCTCAGCAACTACAGCGGCGCCATCGGTGTGAAGACCGGCTCCGGCAGCATCGCCAAGTACTGCCTGGTGTTCGCCGCCACTCGCAACGGCAAGACCGTCATCGGCACGGTCCTCACCTCCACCTCGGCGGCCCAGCGCGAGGCCGACGCGAAGAAGCTCCTGAGCTACGGCTTCGCCCGACTGGGCTGAGCCCGCGCATCATCTCGACAGGGCCGGCCGCACACCGCGCGGTCGGCCCTTCGACTGTCCGAAACACATGTGTACGAACGTCGTATCGGATCGCGCACCCCGTTGACCGGACGAGGGCGGGAGCCGCGCGCCCCCGTGGGTGCGTGGCTCCCGCCCTCGTCATGGTGTTCGGCCGGCCGGCCCGTGGGGTCACGCCCAGGTGATCAGGCGCTTCGGCTGTTCCAGGATCGCCGCCACGTCCGCCAGCACCTTGGAACCCAGCTCGCCGTCCACCAGCCGGTGGTCGAAGCTGAGTGCCAGTGTCATGACCTGGCGGGGCTTGACCTTGCCCTTGTGGACCCACGGCTGGAGCTTGATCGCGCCGACCGCGAGGATCGCGGACTCCCCGGGGTTGAGGATCGGCGTCCCGGTGTCGACGCCGAAGACGCCGACGTTGGTGATGGTGACCGTGCCGCCCTGCATCGCCGACGGGGACGTCCTGCCCTCGCGGGCCGTGGCGACCAGCTCGCCGAGGGACGCGGCCAGTTGCGGGAGGGTCTTGTCGTGCGCGTCCTTGATGTTCGGCACGATCAGGCCGCGCGGGGTGGCCGCGGCGATGCCCAGGTTCACGTAGTGCTTGAGCACGATCTCCTGGTTGGCCTCGTCCCAGGACGCGTTGACGTCGGGGTTGCGCCTGATCGCCACCAGGAGGGCCTTGGAGATCAGCAGCAGCGGGTTCACCCGCAGGCCCGCGAACTCCTTGTCCTCCTTGAGCTCCTCGACCAGCTTCATCGTGCGCGTCACGTCGACCGTCACGAACTCGGTGACATGCGGGGCGGTGAAGGCCGAGCCCACCATCGCGGCGGCGGTGGCCTTGCGGACGCCCTTGACCGGGACGCGCGTCTCGCGGTCCGTGGCGTGCACCGGCGCGGTCGCCGCGGGTGCAGGCGTGGCCGCCACCGGCTCGGCGGCCGGCGCGGGAGCCGCCGCCGCGTGCACGTCCTCGCGCGTGATGATGCCGTCCGGGCCGGTCGGCACGATCACCGCCAGGTCGACACCGAGGTCCTTGGCGAGCTTGCGCACCGGGGGCTTGGCGAGCGGGCGCTCCCGCGGCAGCGCGGCGGGAGCCGCGGCGGCGGGTACCGGGGTGACCGAGGCCGGCGTGACCGGACCGCCGTGCCCGTTCAGCTCGGACTGCAGGGCGGCCGAGGCCGGCTGGACCGGGACCTCGGGGCCCTTGCGCGGGCGGCGCTTGGTGGAGGAGGTGGCCACGCCGTAGCCCACGAGCACCGGCTGGCGGCCCTCCGGCTTCGGCTCCTCCGCCGGCTCGGCGGGCGCCTGCGGCACGGGTGCCGGTGCCGCTCCGCCGCTCACGTCCACCGCGATGATCGACGTGCCGACGTCGACCGTGGTGCCCTCGGGGAAGTGCAGCGCGCGCACGACACCGTCGTACGGGATGGGCAGCTCGACCGCCGCCTTCGCCGTCTCGACCTCGCACACCACCTGGCCGTCGGTGACCCTGTCACCGGGCTGGACGTACCACTTGAGGATCTCGGCCTCGGTGAGGCCCTCCCCCACGTCGGGCATCTTGAACTCGCGCACGGAAGCTTCCGTCATCGTCGTCACGACCCTCTCCTCAGTACGCCAGCGAGCGGTCGACGGCGTCCAGCACCCGGTCCAGGCCGGGCAGGTACTCGTCCTCCAGGCGGGCCGGGGGGTACGGGGCGTGGTAGCCGCCGACCCTGAGCACCGGGGCCTCCAGGTGGTAGAAGCAGCGCTCGGTGATCCGGGCGGCGATCTCCGCGCCGGAGCCGAAGAACACCGGCGCCTCGTGGACGACGACCAGGCGGCGGGTCCTCTCGACCGAGGCCTGGATGGAGTCGAAGTCGAGGGGGGAGATCGAGCGCAGGTCGAGGACCTCCAGCGACTTGCCCTCCTCGGCGGCCGCGTCCGCGACCTCGTGGCAGAGCTTCACCATCGGGCCGTACGCGGCGAGCGTGAGGTCGGTGCCCTCACGGGTGACGCGCGCCTTGTGCAGCGGGCCGGGGATGGCCTCCGTGCTGACCTCGCCCTTGTCCCAGTAGCGCCGCTTGGGCTCGAAGAAGATCACCGGGTCGTCGCTCTGGATGGCCTGCTGCATCATCCAGTAGGCGTCCGACGAGTTGGACGGGGAGACGATCTTCAGGCCCGCCACGTGCGCGAAGAGCGACTCGGGGGACTCCGAGTGGTGCTCGACCGCGCCGATGCCGCCGCCGTAGGGGATGCGGACGACGACCGGGAGCTTGACCTTGCCGAGCGAGCGCGCGTGCATCTTGGCGAGCTGCGTGACGATCTGGTCGTACGCCGGGAAGACGAAACCGTCGAACTGGATCTCGACGACGGGGCGGTACCCACGCAGGGCCAGGCCGATCGCCGTACCGACGATGCCGGACTCGGCGAGCGGGGTGTCGATGACGCGGCTCTCGCCGAAGTCCTTCTGCAGGCCGTCGGTAACGCGGAACACGCCGCCGAGCTTGCCTACGTCCTCGCCCATGACGAGGACCTTGGGGTCGGCCTCCAGGGCGTGGCGGAGCGACTCGTTGATCGCCTTGGCCAGGGCCATCTTCTCCACGGCCATGTTCAGACCCCCTCTACGTCCGCGAACGACGCCTGGTAGGCGGCGAACTGGGCTCGCTCCTCGTCGACGAGCGCGTGCCCGTCCGCGTACACGTTCTCGAAGATGGCGAAACGGTCCGGGTCCGGCATCGCACGGACCGCTTCGCGCACTCGCCTGCCCAACGCCTCGCTCTCCGCCTCCAGTTCCGCGAAGAATCCCTCGTCCGCGTGGTTTGCGGCCTCCAGGTGGCGGCGAAGGCGCAGGATCGGGTCCTTCGCCTCCCAGGCGGCGCGCTCGTCGTCGTGCCGGTAGCGCGTCGGGTCGTCGGAGGTGGTGTGCGCGCCCATGCGGTACGTGTACGCCTCGACGAGCGTCGGACCCTCGCCGCTGCGGGCCCGCTCCAGCGCCCACTTGGTGACCGCGAGGCAGGCCAGCACGTCGTTGCCGTCGACGCGGACGCCCGGGAAGCCGTAGCCGCGGGCGCGTTGGTACAGGGGCACGCGGGTCTGCTTCTCGGTCGGCTCGGAGATCGCCCACTGGTTGTTCTGGCAGAAGAACACCACCGGGGCGTTGTAGACCGCCGAGAAGGTGAACGATTCAGCCACGTCGCCCTGGCTGGAGGCGCCGTCGCCGAAGTAGGCGATGACCGCCGAGTCCGCGCCGTCCTTGGCGACGCCCATCGCGTAGCCGGTGGCGTGCAGCGTCTGGGAGCCGATGACGATCGTGTAGAGGTGGAAGTTGTTGCCGTTCGGGTCCCAGCCGCCGTTGTTCACGCCGCGGAACATGCCGAGCAGGTTGGTCGGGTCGACCCCACGGCACCAGGCGACGCCGTGCTCGCGGTAGGTCGGGAAGACGTAGTCGTCCTCGCGGGTGGCCCGGCCGGAGCCGATCTGGGCGGCCTCCTGGCCGAGCAGGGAGGCCCACAGACCCAGCTCGCCCTGGCGCTGCAGGGCGGTGGCCTCGGCGTCGAAACGACGGGTGAGCACCATGTCGCGGTAGAGCCCGCGGAGCTCGTCGGGGGTGATGCCGTCGACGTACCGGTCGTACTCGGCGTTCTTGACGCGCTCACCCTCGGGCGTCATCAGCTGTACGAGCTCGGGGTCGGTGTCCTTGGCGGTGTTGCTGGTGGTGCGCTTGGTGCCGGCCTTGCCTCCGGCGCTGCGTCGCGGCTTGCGCGCGGCAGTGCTCTCCACGGTCACGTGTGCTCCTCCGTCGGTCCGGCCCCCGGGATTGCCGGGAAAGCCAGTGCGGCTCACCTGTTCCGTTCCCGTGCACGGGGTGGGTGCCGCTCGGCCGGAACAGGCGTGACAGGTGCCCCGGCGAGCGCCCTGCAACAGTCACGTTACCCAGTGCTCCACATTTCTGTGAAACCCCTCTTGACCTGCGTTTTTGCTTGGAGATCCAAGTAAATCGAAAAGCCTGGGAGGGGGCCCTGGTCACAGCCTTGCAGGGGGCCGGAACACCGGCACGTTATCCCGCACACCCAGCTCACGGGAAGAGCTGTATGTGAGACTGACCTCGTGCACGAAAACCGAAAAATACGGGTATTTCTGCTCGACGACCACGAGGTCGTCCGGCGTGGCGTGCATGAGCTCCTGTCGGTCGAGGGCGACATCGAGGTGGTCGGCGAGGCCGGCACGGCGGCCGACGCGCTGGTGCGGATCCCGGCCACCCGGCCGGATGTCGCGGTGCTCGACGTGCGTCTGCCGGACGGCAGCGGCGTCGAGGTCTGCCGCGAGATCCGCTCCCGGGACGACACCGTCGGGTGTCTGATGCTGACCTCGTTCGCCGACGACGAGGCCCTCTTCGCCGCGGTCGTGGCGGGCGCCTCCGGGTATCTCCTGAAGGCCGTCAGGGGCGACGAGCTGCTGTCGGCGGTGCGGGACGTCGCGGCCGGGAAGTCCCTGCTGGACCCGGCGGCGACGGCCCGGGTGCGGGAGCGGCTGCGCGACGGCGGGAGCGGGTCCGAGGACGACGAGCGGCTCGCGCGCCTCACCCGCCAGGAGCGCCGGATTCTCGAACTGATCGGCGAGGGACTCACCAACCGGCAGATCGGCGCACAACTGCACCTCGCCGAAAAAACGATCAAGAATTACGTGTCGGGTCTGCTCGCCAAACTCGGAATGCAGAGGCGTTCACAGGCCGCGGCTTACGTCGCGCGAATGCAGGCCGGGAAACAGTGACCGCGTTTGTCACGCCTGTCGTGACCGAAAGCGACCGCCGACGACTTCCTGTGACAACGTCCAGCTCACGCGCCCGGCTGGTGCCCTAGCATCTGGCGCGTGCCGCGCCCTTGTGTACCACCCCCCGTACCCCATGCGCCCCCGCTGAGCGCCCTCCTGCGCCAGTACGCCGCCGGTTCCGCCCTCGCCTGCGACCCGGTCGACCAGGGCCTGCTCAACCGGGGCTACCGGCTCTGCACGACCCGCGGCCGCTACTTCCTCAAGCACCATTTCGACCCCGACACCGCCGACCCGGCCGCCATCGAACGCCGGCACCGGGCCACCCAGCGGCTGGCCGACCTGGGCGTACCGGTGGCCCCGCCGCTGGCCGGGCGCGACGGGCGCACGGTCGCGGTCGTGGGCGGCCACGCGTACGCCCTGCACCCGTGGATCGACGGCCGGCACCGGCACGGCGGACAGCTCAGCACCGGTCAGTGCGCCCGCCTCGGAGCCCTGCTGGGCGCCGTCCACGCGACCCTGGAGCGCGTGATGCCGCCGAAGGGGCGCACGGCCCCGGCCACCAGCCCGCATCCCATGGAGAGCGCCGACCCCGCCAAGACGTTCGACCTCATCGACGACCTCCTCGCGCGCGTACGCCGGCACCGCCCCGCCGACTCCTTCGACGAGCTGGCCCGCCACCGCCTCCTGGAGCGGCGCGCGCTGCTGGAGCGGCACGCCGACCGGCGTCCCCCGCGCGGCGACTCGGTGGGCTGGGTGCATGGCGACTTCCACCCGTTCAACCTGCTCTACCGGGGAGACGCGCCGGCCGCGATCGTCGACTGGGACCGGCTCGGGGTCCAGCCCCGCGCCGAGGAGGCCGTACGCGCCGCCGCGATCTTCTTCGTACGGCCCGTCGGCACCCTGGACCTGCCGAAGGTACGGGCGTACGCGCGCGCGTACCTGCGGGCGGCCGGGGCCACGCCCTCGGAGCTCGCCGCGGCGGTGCACCGGGTGTGGTGGGAGCGGCTGAACGACTTCTGGATGCTGCGCTGGCACTACGAGCGCGGCGACACCCGCGCCGACCCCCAGTTCCCGGCGGCCTCGGCGTTGGCCGTGTGGTGGACGCGGGAGTACGACGCGGTGTGCGGGGCGTTCGTGGACTGAGCGTGGACCGAGCCGGTCGGTGGCCGCAACACGGCAGGCGCGCGTGGAGCCCGGTCGGGCCCGCACGCGCGCGTGGGGTGCTTCTCGGCGAAGCCGGATCCGCGGATCAGCCGCCCGTGGTGCCCTCGGTGAGGCCCTCGATCGTGCCGCCCGTCGGCTCCGGGTCCGTCGGCTCGGGGTCCGAGGGCTCCGGGTTCGAAGGCTCCGAGGCCGTGGGCTCCGGGTCCGTCGGCTCGGGGTCCGTCGGCTGCGTGTCCGTCGGCTCGTCGCTCGGCGTGTCGGAAGGGGTGTACGACGGGGTGTACGACGGCGAGTAGTCGCCCCATCCGGAGCCCGAGTTGTCGCCCTCGTTCTCGGTGGACGTGTCCGTGGACTCGTCGCTCGCCTGATCGCTCGGCGTCTCGCTCGACGTCTCCTTGTCGGCGCTCTGCGAGCTGGTCGGCGTCGGCTTCGTGCCCGTACCGCCACCGCCACCGCCGCCGTCGTTCAGCGCCAGCGCCACACCCGCCGAGATCGCGATCACGGCGAGCACGGCGAGGATCCACAGCTTGCCGCGCCCGCTGCCCCGGTTGCCGTCGCCCTCGAAACCGCCGTCGTCGCGGCCGCCGTGGCCCGGGATCATGGGCTGCGGGATCTGCGTGGTGCCCTCGGCCGAGTGCGGCAGCACGGCCGTGCCCGCCATGCCCATCGCCGGGGTCTTCCCGGAGTCGTGTGCCGTGACCGGGCCGGTGTTCCAGGTGCCGGTGTGGGGGCCCTGGTCGTACAGCATCTGCAGGCCGTACTGGACCAGCCCGCGCATCTCCTCGGCGGTCTGGAAACGGTCGTCCGGCTCCTTGGCGAGCGAGCGCATGACGAGCCCGTCCAGCTCCGCCGGGGAGCCCTCGTGGATCTCGGACGGCGGGGTGGGGATGTCCTGGACGTGCTGGTAGACCACCGACAGCGGGGTCTCACCGACGAACGGCGGGCGCAGCGCGAGGAGTTCGTACAGCAGACAGCCCGTCGCGTACAGGTCGGAGCGGTGGTCGACGGCCTTGCCGAGCGCCTGCTCCGGGGAGAGGTACTGCGGGGTGCCCATGACCATGCCGGTCTGCGTCATCGTCGTGGACGCGCCGTGCAGGGCGCGGGCGATGCCGAAGTCCATGACCTTCACGGCGCCGTTGTGGGTGATGATCACGTTCGCCGGCTTGATGTCGCGGTGCACGATGCCGTGCTGGTGCGAGTAGGCGAGCGCCTCCAGGACGCCGGAGACGATGATCAGTGCCTGCTCCGGGCCGGGCGCCTCGGCGTTGTGCAGCAGATCGCGGATGGTGCGGCCCTCGACCAGCTCCATCACGATGTACGGCACCGACTGGCCGCCCACGAAGTCCTCGCCGGAGTCGTACACGGCGACGATGGCATGGTGGTTGAGACCGGCCACCGACTGTGCCTCGCGCGTGAAGCGGGCCTTGGACACCGGGTCCTCGGCGAGGTCCGCGCGCAGCAGCTTGACCGCCACGGTGCGCCCCAGGCGCACGTCCTCGGCCGCGAACACCTCGGCCATGCCGCCCCGGCCGAGTCTGCCGGTCAGCCGGTACCGGCCGTCCCCGACAAGTCCGCCGTTACCCCACATCTCCGGCGCATCTGACATTCCGCCGCCAGTCGCCTCGGGGTCGGACGGGCCCTGAGCGCGCTGCTGCTGTGCCATCAGTCCTCGCCGTCGTTTCTGCCCGCGGTGCGCGCGGTGTTGTTACGGTCTCCGTCGGCCACGCTACAGCCTTCGCGCAAGCCGCCGGTCCGAGATGGATACAGGGACCGGTCCTGGACGGACGGGCCGTCGAACCGGTCATGAAACCCTCGTGCCGTCGCGTCGTGCAAATCCTGTGTACCGGCCGTACGGCCGCTGTAACGCTTCCGCGACGCTTCTTTCGCGTACGGTCACGGAACGGGCACCGAGCTTGACGTGTCGGTGCCCTCGGGCAGACTTGGCCGGGAATAGCACTTTCGATCAACGGCGCCTGAAGGCCCACGGGGGATACGGAACATGAGCCAGGACGGCGCACAGGGCCGGTACACGGGGCGGGCACTCGCCGGTGGCCGGTATCAGCTGCGTGACTTGCTCGGCCAGGGCGGCATGGCCTCGGTGCATCTCGCGTACGACGCCGTGCTCGACCGCCAGGTCGCGATCAAGACCCTGCACACGGAGCTGGGCCGCGAGCAGGCGTTCCGCGAGCGCTTCCGCCGCGAGGCCCAGGCCGTGGCGAAGCTCACGCACACCAACATCGTCTCGGTCTTCGACACCGGCGAGGACGACCTCGACGGACTGACGACGCCCTACATCGTCATGGAGTACGTCGAGGGCCGCCCGCTCGGCTCCGTGCTCGACGAGGACGTACGGCGGGCCGGGGCGATGCCCGCCGACAAGGCGCTGAAGGTCACCGCGGACGTGCTCGCGGCGCTGGAGATCAGCCATGAGATGGGCCTGGTCCACCGGGACATCAAGCCGGGCAACGTGATGGTGACCAAGCGTGGTGTGGTCAAGGTCATGGACTTCGGCATCGCCCGCGCCATGCAGTCCGGCGTCACGTCGATGACGCAGACCGGCATGGTCGTCGGCACCCCGCAGTACCTCTCGCCGGAGCAGGCGCTCGGCCGTGGCGTCGACGCCCGCTCCGATCTGTACTCGGTCGGCATCATGCTCTTCCAACTGGTCACCGGACGGCTCCCGTTCGACGCGGACTCGCCGCTCGCCATCGCCTACGCGCATGTCCAGGAGGAACCGCCGGCCGCGTCCTCGATCAACCGGGCGCTGCCGCCGGCCGTGGACGCGCTGATCACGCGCGCGCTGAAGAAGAACCCGAACGAGCGCTTCCCGACGGCCGAGGCCATGCGCGACGAGTGCCTGCGGGTGGCGGCGTCCTTCCAGGCGGCCCCGCCGAGCATCGTGCCGGGCGCACCGGCGCAGAGCGGCTCGGGCGTCGGCTCCGCGGTGTTCCCGCCGGTCGACCAGGGGACCGGGGCGCCGCCGCACGGCAGCGTGCAGACGCCGTACCAGCCGCACCCGACGCCGAACCCGTACGGCACCCCGACACCCTCCCCGGCGTACGGCTACCCGCAGCAGGGCGGCTACGCGACGCCGCACGCCGCGTACGGGCCGCAGCCGACGTCGAGCACGCCACCGCCGTACAACATCTCGCCGCAGTCGCAGACGCCCGCGAGCGGCGGCAAGAGCAACAAGCCGGTGGTCATCGGCTCGATCGTCGTCGCCGTGCTCGCGGTCGGCGGCCTGGTCACGGCCCTCGCGCTGAACGGCGGTGACAGCAACGACAAGGGTGGGGGCAGCGAGACCAGCACCTCCGCCTCGTCGACCGAAGTCCCGGGCTACCGGGGGCCGGACCCGGCGAAGACGATCGAGAAGGAGGAGTGCTCGGAACCGGAGGAGGCGTACAACGACCCCGAGAAGATCCGCATTCCGAACTTCCAGTTCAAGAACCTCACCTCGGTCAGGGAGTGCCTCCAGGCCGCGGGCTGGCAGCTGAAGACCAAAGAGGTCGACGAGAACACCTACGGCAAGGACGCGGTCATGAACCAGTTCCCGTCCGCGGGAACGGACGTGGACCCGGAGGACATGCCGGAGATCCTGCTCGAGGTGTCGACGGGGTATCCGCCCTCCTGAGCCGACGGCGGGGCAAGAGAGCGGAAAGAGAGAGGGCCCGGCGGATGCCGGGCCCTTGTGCGGTGTCCTTACAGGGCCGACGGTCTTGGAGGTACGGCGGCCTGGGGGCGCGACGGCCTACAGGTACGGGCCGCCCGACCGGCCGACCGTACGGGGGTCGTCGCCTTCCTGTCCGATGCCGGGCGGCAGGGCGCGGCGCATCTGCTCCAACTGGGCCCGCGCCGCCATCTGCTGGGCGAACAGCGTGGTCTGGATCCCGTGGAAGAGACCCTCCAGCCAGCCGACCAACTGGGCCTGCGCGATCCGCAGTTCGGCGTCGCTGGGCACTCCCTCGTCGGTGAACGGCAGGGAGAGCCGCTCCAGCTCCTCCACCAGCTCCGGCGCCAGTCCGTCCTCCAGCTCCTTGACCGAGCTCGCGTGGATCTCCTTGAGCCGGACCCGGCTGGCCTCGTCGAGAGGAGCCGCGCGTACCTCCTCCAGGAGCTGCTTGATCATGCTGCCGATCCGCATCACCTTGGCCGGCTGCTCGACCTGCTCGGTCAACGGAGTCTCATGGGAGTCGTCGTCCCCGCCCCCGCCGAGTGCCATGCCGTCCTGGCCCACGACCAGGATCTTCTGGGCGTTCTCCGACGACCGTTCGTTCCTCGGCATCTCCATGCCGTCATTCTCTCGCACACGTCCACCCCACCACCGAGGCACCCCCCGAGCAGGGTGATCCACGGATGAGACCTGTTCGTTACGACCACATGGCCGCGCCCGGAATGCCGTGATCGTTGCCTGATGTGAGGCTTGTCCCGTCGATTGTGGCGACCTGTTTCCGGGAGGGGGTCACCGACGTGACTCCAAGGCGGCGCGCGAGGCGGGCGACGGCGCTGGTGCTGGGGGTGGCGCTGAGCACGGTGCTGCTCGCGTGCGGACCTGTGGCGTCGTACGGGACGGCGGGACCGTCGTACGACAGGGAGGAACCGTCCACCTCCCCTTCCGGCCCCCCTCCCGGCTCCGTGGAGCCGAGCTGGGCCGGGAGCAGGGCCGGGGAGGGGCGGCTGCGCCCCGGCCGGCCGGACGAGCCCGGGACGGCGACGGCCCGCCCGAGCGGGACCGGCGCCGCCGACGACGGGTCCGCGCCGCCGTCGGCGTCCGATCCCGGAGCGGCGGACGAGGACGAGGACGTGCAGGCCGTGCCGGGCGCCGACCCGTCCGGACCGGTACTGCGGATCCTTCCGCTCGGCAGCGGCCTGGTACTCATCGGCCTCGGCCTGGGCCTCGCCTTCCTGGCCCTGCGGGTGCGCCGGGTGCAGGGGTGAGACGCGGGGGCGAGGAGCGAGGCCCTTTGTTACGCCGTGACCAGCAGGACCTTGCCGACGTGGCCGCTCTCCTCCAGCAGGCGGTGGGCGGCGGGGGCGTCCCGCATCGGCAGCTCGCGGTCGACGACCGGGCGGACCTGACCGGACTCGATCAGCGGCCAGACGTGCTCGCGCACGGCCGCGACGATGGCCGCCTTCTCGCCCAGCGGGCGCGCGCGCAGCGAGGTCGCGCTGATCGCGGCGCGCTTGGCGAGCAGGGCACCGATGTTCAGCTCGGCCTTGACGCCGCCCTGCATACCGATGATCGCCAGCCGGCCGTTGACGGCGAGGGCCTGGACGTTGCGCTCGAGGTACTTGGCGCCCATGTTGTCGAGGATGACGTCCGCGCCCTCGCCTGCCGTGGCCTGCCGGATCTCCTCGACGAAGTCCTGCTCGCGGTAGTTGATCAGGATGTCCGCGCCCAGCTCGGCGCAGCGCTCCAGCTTCTCCTTGATGCCCGCCGTGACGGCGACCTTGACGCCGGCGGCCTTGGCGAGCTGGATCGCCATGGTTCCGATGCCGCTGGAACCGCCGTGCACGAGGAGGGTCTCACCGGGCCGCAGGTGGGACACCATGAAGACGTTCGACCAGACCGTGCAGGTCACCTCGGGCAGCGCCGCCGCCTGCCGGACGTCGAGGCCGCCGGGCACGGGCAGCAGCTGACCGGCCGGAACGGCGACCTTCTCGGCGTAACCGCCGCCGGACAGCAGCGCGCACACCTCGTCACCGACGGCCCAGCCGGATACACCGGCACCGAGCGCGGAGATCCGGCCCGAGCATTCCAGGCCGGGATAGGGGGACGCGCCGGCGGGCGGGTTGTAGTGGCCCTGACGTTGCAGGACGTCGGCCCGGTTGACGGCACTGGCCACCACCTCGACCAGCACCTCGCCCTCCTGGGCGACCGGATCCGGGACCTCGTCCCACACCAGCGCCTCGGGCCCACCAGGTTCGGGAATCGTGATCGCATGCATGAGAGCGACGCTACTCCTCCGTCTTCGGGCCGAGGCCGCTCCGTCGTTGGGCCGGTCCGCTGCGAAATCCCTGTGCGCGACCGATGAGTTTGCGCGACGGTAAAGGTCTTCTCATGCGTTACCCAAGTACGCGGAAGGACAACACACCATGAGCCAGCAGACGCCCGGTCTGGCCATCGAGACCGCGGGCCTGGTGAAGACGTTCGGCGAGACGAGGGCCGTGGACGGCGTCGACCTGGCCGTGCCCACCGGCACGGTGTACGGCGTCCTCGGTCCGAACGGCGCCGGGAAGACCACCACCGTGAAGATGCTTGCCACCCTGCTCCGGCCGGACGGCGGCGAGGCCCATGTCTTCGGCCACGACGTCGTCCGGGAGGCGGACGAGGTACGCGGCCGGGTCAGCCTGACCGGGCAGTACGCGTCGGTGGACGAGGACCTGACCGGCACCGAGAACCTCGTGCTCCTCGGTCGCCTCCTGGGCCACCACAAGAAGGCCGCGCGGGAGCGGGCCGCCCGGCTGCTGGAGGCCTTCGGGCTCTCCGACGCGGCCGCGAAGCAGGTCAAGAACTACTCCGGTGGCATGCGGCGCCGCATCGACATCGCCGCGTCCATCCTGAACACGCCCGACCTGCTGTTCCTGGACGAGCCGACCACCGGCCTCGACCCGCGCAGCCGCAACCAGGTGTGGGACATCGTCCGCGCGGTCGTCGCCCAGGGCACGACCGTGCTGCTGACCACGCAGTATCTGGACGAGGCCGACCAGCTGGCCTCCCGGATCGCCGTCATCGACCGCGGCAAGGTGATCGCCGAGGGCACCAAGGGCGAGCTGAAGGCATCCGTCGGCGCCGGCTCCGTACATCTGCGGCTGCGCGAGGCGGAGCAGCGGCCGGAAGCCTCGCGGGTGCTGCGGCAGGTGCTCCAGGCGGATGTGCAGCTGGAGCCGGACCCGGTGGCGCTGACCGCGCGCGTCGGTGCTGCTGCCGGCGGCCGGGGCGCCGCCGAGCAGGCCGCGGCGGCGCTCGCCGAACTGGCCCGCGCCGGCGTCGTCGTCGACAACTTCTCACTGGGCCAGCCCAGCCTGGACGAGGTCTTCCTCGCCCTGACCGGACACGACACCAAGGCGCACGACGAGCCGCAGGCTCACGACGCGAAGGACGGGGCAGCCGCATGAGCACCGCGACCAGCACCGAGGCCAAGGAACTCGCCCCCGTCAGCACCGAGTCGCTGGCCGCACTGCTCGTGGCCAAGGAGCGGCCACCCCGGCCGAGCGCCCTGTCGGCGTCACTGACCTTCGGCTGGCGGTCGATCCTGAAGATCAAGCACGTACCGGAGCAGCTCTTCGACGTCACCGCCTTCCCGATCATGATGGTGCTGATGTACACGTACCTGTTCGGCGGGGCGCTGGCCGGTTCGCCGAAGGAGTACATCCAGTTCCTGCTGCCGGGCATCCTGGTGATGTCGGTCGTGATGATCACGATGTACACGGGCGTCTCGGTCAACACGGACATCGAGAAGGGCGTCTTCGACCGGTTCCGCAGCCTGCCGATCTGGCGGCCGGCGACGATGGTCGGCTATCTGCTCGGCGACGCGCTGCGCTACTCGATCGCCTCCGTGGTGATGCTGACCGTCGGCATGATCCTCGGCTACCGGCCGGACGGCGGGGTGGGCGGCGTGCTCGCCGGGATCGCGCTGCTCGTGGTCTTCTCGTTCGCGTTCTCGTGGATCTGGACGATGTTCGGGCTGATGCTGCGCACCGAGAAGTCGGTGATGGGCGTCAGCATGATGGTGATCTTCCCGCTGACCTTCCTGTCCAACGTCTTCGTCGACCCGCGGACCATGCCGGGCTGGCTCCAGGCCTTCGTCAACAACAGCCCGGTCACCCACCTGGCGTCCGCGGTGCGGGGGCTGATGGGCGGCGACTGGCCCGCCGACGAGGTCGCCTGGTCGCTGGGCTGGGCGGGCTTGTTCATCCTGGTCTTCGGGTCGATCACGATGCGGCTGTACAACCGCAAGTAGATCCCCCAACGAGCAGACGGACTCCCCGTGCGGGCCGCGCCGACCTTCCGGCGCGGCCCGCAGCGTTTCCACGCCGGCGGTCTGCGGCTCCTCCGGGTCGGCGGTCCCCGCCTTCTCTGGCCCGGCGTCCGTGACTTCTCCGGGTCGGCGGTCTGCGGCTTCCTCGGGTGCGGCGGTTCCCGGCGTTCGCGGACGGCCGGCTACGGATGCTCCGAATCGGCACCCCGCGGCTTGTCAGGGTCGGCGGCCTCCGGCTTCTCCCGTGCGGCTGCCCCCGGCTTCTCCGGTCCGGCCGGCCGGGGCTTTTCCGGTGCGGCGGCACGCGGTGTGTGCGGTCCGGTGGTCCGGGGCCTCTCCGGTGCGGTGGCGCGCGGCCTGTCAGACGTGGAGGAGGGCCGGGGCCTGTCGGATGTGGAGGAGGGCCGGGGACTGTCGGACGCGGCGGTGCGGGGCATCTCGGGGGCGGCGCTGCGCAGTGCCGCCCCCGGGGTGGCGCCGGGCGGCGTTTCGGATGCGGCCCGGGGCGCGATGGTGATCACCCGGTCGGTCAGTTCCAGCGTCCGTACGGCTGGATCGTCGTAGTGCAGCACCCGGTGGCCACGTACGACGCTGATCACCAGGTCCTCGGTCTCGCGCGGGCTCCGGCCCACCTCCGCCCGGGTCACCGGCCGGTCGACGACGTCCAGCCCGCTGCCCTGGCGGATCAGGTCCTCCATGACCATCCCGGCGGTGGGGCTGAGCACGGACAGGCCGAGCAGCCGGCCCGCCGCGCCGGCGCTGGTGATGACCTCGTCGGCGCCGGACTGCCGCAGCAGCGGCGCGTTCTCCTCCTCGCGCACCGCGACCACGATCGTCGCGTCCTGGTTGAGCTGCCGGGCCGTCAGCGCCACCAGCACGGCCGTGTCGTCGCGCTGGGTCGCGATGATGATCTGCCGCGCCCGCTGCACCTCGGCCCGCTTCAGCACGTCACTGCGGGTCGCGTCCCCGAGCACGGCGGCGTAGCCCTGGGCCGTCGCGGCGTCGATCGCCTTGGCGCCGGGGTCGATCACCACGACCCGGTCCTTCTTCAGCCCGGTGGCACAGACGGCCTGGATCGCCGCCCGCCCCTTCGTGCCGAAGCCGACGACGACGGTGTGGTCGCGCAAGGAGGACCTCCAGCGGGGATATGCGGGCAGCCGAGCGGGTACGGCTCCCGGACGTCGGATCCGACGCTACCGAGCGGCCGGACTCACGCCCACCCCGGTCGGCGTGTCGGGACGGGGGGCACGGCGTCCGCACCAGGTGGGGTGCGGAACGATGGACCCGACTGTCAGACGACGCCGCAGGGGGCCAGCGATGAAGGACGACGAGCAGCCGACCGCGCAGGGGGTGAGGTCCGCGCTGCTGCGGTCCCTCTGGAGCCGCTCGCGCAAGGAGGCCCGCGCCGACGCCGAGGCGGGCCGCTCCATCACCATGCCGGTGCAGAACGTCGTGCCCCCGCTCCAGCAGGTACTCAAGCGCCTGTTCGTGGCCATACTGGTGCTGGCCCTCACGGTCCTGATCGTCTGGGTCGACCGCGAGGGGTACACCGACAACTCCGACGGCCCCGTCGACCTGCTCGACGCCGCGTACTACGCCACCGTCACCCTCTCCACCACCGGATACGGCGACATCACCCCGGTCAGCGAGACCGCCCGGCTCACCAACATCTTCGTCATCACACCGCTGCGCGTGCTGTTCCTGATCATCCTGGTCGGCACGACCCTGGAGGTGCTCACCGAGCGCACCCGCCAGCAGGTCCGCATTCACCGCTGGCGCGCCCGCACCCGGGACCACGTCGTGGTCATCGGGTACGGCACCAAGGGCAGGCACGCCGTGGAGACCCTGGTCGGGCAGGGCATCGGCAAGGAGCGGATCGTCGTCGTGGACGCCCAGCGCAAGACGGCCGACGCCGCCGGAGACGACGGGCTGGTCGCGGTGACCGGTGACGCCACCCGCTCGGAGACCCTGCTCAAGGCGGAGATCCACCGCGCCACCCGCGTGATCATCGCCCCGCAGCGCGACGAGACGGCCACCCTGATCACCCTCACCGCCCGCCAGCTGAACCGGCACGCCACGATCGTCGCGGCGGTCCGCGAGGACGAGAACGTCCCCCTGCTCAAGCAGAGCGGCGCCGACACCGTCGTGACCAGCTCCAGCTCGGCCGGCCGGCTGCTCGGCACGTTCACCGCGAGCCCCGCAGTGGCCCGGACGCTGGAGGACCTCATGACGCTGGGCAGCGGCATGGACCTCATCGAACGGCCGGTGACGCCGGCCGAGGTGGGCCGGACCCCTCGCGAGTGCGCCGATCTGGTGGTGGCGGTCGTACGGGACAGGAAGATGCTGGGCTACACCGACGGGTGGCGTACGGAGCTGCGGGCGGGGGACCGGGTCATCACGGTCAGCCGACCGGTGGCCGTTGCCTGACGGATGGACCGTTGGGGTGGCGAAGGGCGCTGAGGACGACGCTCACGGTGCGTCGTCGATGTTTCACGTGAAACACACCCCGACACCCGCTGTGGCCCACGGCAGGTCGAGGATTTCCGCCGCCTGACCGGGCCGTGCCCCGCCCGGCGGTACGACCGCGAGGGCGTCGGCGGCGGCGACACCACGCAGCATGGCGGGGCCGTTGTAGTGCAGCGGCACCGCGCTGTCGGTGCGCAGGACGACGGGGACCAGCCGCGTGTCGTACGGGTGCCCCTGCACAGCGTCCCGCAGCGGCAGCGCGTACGGCTCCCGCGCCGGGCGGGCCGCGAGCGTGCGCAGCAGGGGTTCGGCGAGGGTGAGCAGGCCGGAGACGGCTGCCAGCGGGTTGCCGGGCAGGCCGACGAGGTGCTGGTTCTCGTTGGTGCGGGCCAGCAGCATGGGGTGGCCCGGGCGCACCTTGACGCCGTTGACCAGGAGTTCCGCGCCGATACGGCGCAGGGTGGGCTGGACGTGGTCGACAGGGCCGGCGGCGGTGCCGCCGGTGGTGACGACGAGGTCGGCGTCGCTGCCCCGGATCGCCTCGTACAGGGCGTCGGCGTCGTCTCCGATCCTCCGCACGGACGTGACGTCGGCGCCGATCGCCTTCAGCCAGGGCGGCAGCATGGGGCCGAGGGCGTCGCGGATCAGGCCGTCGTGCGGGAGGCCCTCGGTGAGCAGCTCGTCGCCGAGGACAAAGACGTCGGCGCGCGGGCGGGGGACGGCGCTGAGCATGTCGTACCCGGCCGCCGCGGCGAGGCCCAGCACGGCGGGGGTCACGAGCGTGCCGGGCGGCAGCAACCGGTCGCCGCTGCGGCACTCCTGAGCACGTGGGCGGATGTCCTGACCGTGGCCCGGGTCGCGGGTGGCGTGCAGCCTCCCCCGGTCGTCCGTACGCCCGTGCTCGCTGCGCAGCACCGCTGTGGTGTCCGGCGGGACCCGGGCGCCGGTGGCGATCCGGACGGCCTCGCCGTCGCCGAGGCGCGCGGGGGCCGCATGGCCCGCGAGGACGCCCTCTTCCCGAACCATCCAGGGGCCAGGCCCGGCGACCGCCCAGCCGTCCATCGCCGAGGTGTCGAAGGAGGGGAGGTCGGTGAGGGCGGTGAGGGGAGCGGCCAGGCTGAGGCCGAGGGCGGCGTCGAGGGAAAGCGCGACGGGGGCACCCCGGACGCAGCTTCTGGCGGCCCGGGCAGCGATCTCGCGAGCCTCGGGCCAGGGGGTGGCCTTGTGGTGACGGTCCTGAGGGCTGCGGGGCCGGGGGCCCGTTTGATGGGAGGTGCCCTGCTGGAGGGCGTCCTGCTGGGAGGCGTCCTGCGCGGGGTTGCGGTCCGGGGATTGGGGGGTGCGGGCGCCCGGACCGGCGCTGGTGGTGGGGACCTCGGCGTCCCTCGCGGGGGCGCTGCCACGGTGGGAGGCCCTGCCCCGGTCAGGGACGTCGCCCCGGGCGTCGGCACCGTCCCGGTGAGGGGCGTCGGTCCGGCCGGGGGCGCTTCCCCGGTGACGAGCCTTGTCCCGGTCCTCCTTCACGAGTGCCAGTGCCTCCTCGACGTCCCGGTCCTCGATACCCCGGCCCTCCACGTCCTCGCCGTCATGGACTCCGGGGGCGGTCATCCGGCGTCCGGGCGGGGCTCGGTGGAGGTCGCGCCGTCCGCGGTGGCGCTGTCCTCCTCCGCCCAGCGCAGCGCCAGGGCAGCGGCCTTGCGGGATGCCTCGGCGACGGCTTCGGGGCCGCCGCCGGCGCGGGCCGCGGCGTAACCGACGAGGAAGGTGGTCAGCGGTGCCGCGGGGCGTGCCACCCCGTGGGCCGCGTCCCGGGCGAGGTCGAGCAGGACACCGGTGTCGACGTCGATGTCGATGCCCAGTTCGTCCTTGACTGCGGAGATCCATTCGTCCAACACGAGCCCATGCTCCCTGATGCGTGACCTGGCAGTGGCGATGTCGTCCCAGGTGTCGCAGTCGAAGGACGCGACGGGGTCGAGGACGCGGGTGAGGCGGAGTTCGGCGGTGAGGAGCCGCAGGGGCAGGCCGGTGAGGCCGCCGTGCCGGGCTCCGAGGTCCGCGAGTGTCCCGCGCAGGCGCTCCGCGCGGTAGGCGGCCACGAGTGGCTGGTCGCGGCCGCCGGGGTCGGTGAGCAGCACGCCGTCGGACGGGCCCGCGTCCAGCTCGGCGAGCAGGCCCTTGACCGTGGGCGCGCCGAGGAAGGGCAGGTCCGCGGAGAGGACCACCACCCGGCCGGTGCCGGCCGGTGGCAGGCCGGCCGCCAGGGCGGCGAGCGGTCCGCCGCCCGGCGGGTCCTCACGCGCCCAGGCCACGGGCCGTGCCGTGGGCCTGGGGTCGGCGACGACGACGGTGGTCCGGGCGTCGGCGCAGGCGGCGAGCACCCGGTCGAGCAGCGAGCGGCCGCCCACGCGCACGCCGGGCTTGTCGGCCCCGCCGAGCCGCCGCGCGGCTCCGCCGGCGAGCACCACGGCGTCGTAACCGAGGTCGCCGGATGCGGTGCGCTGCTTCTCGCTCACCCCCTGAGTATGCGGTCCGCCCGCCGTCTCAGGGAACGCGGACGGACAGTCCGATCACAACGTGCGCAGCAGCACCGCCGGCTGTTCCACGCAGTCGGCGACATAGCGCAGGAAACCGCCCGCCGTGCCGCCGTCGCACACCCGGTGGTCGAAGGTGAGCGAGAGCTGGACGACCTGCCGCACCGCCAACTCGCCCTCGTGCACCCAGGGCTTGGGGATGATCCGGCCGACGCCGAGCATGGCCGCCTCGGGGTGGTTGATGATCGGCGTGGAGCCGTCGACGCCGAACACGCCGTAGTTGTTCAGCGTGAAGGTGCCGCCGCTCAGGTCCGCGGGGGTCAGCCTCCCGGCCCGGCCCGCCTCGGTCAGCCGGGCGAACTCCGCGGTCAGGCCCTCGGCGTCCCGGGTGTGCGCATCCCGGACCACCGGGACGACCAGTCCCCGCTCGGTCTGCGCCGCGAAGCCCAGATGCACCCGGTCCAGCCGGACGATCTCCCTGGCCGCCATGTCCACGGTGGAGTTCAGCTCGGGGAAGCGGGCGAGGGCGGCGGTGCAGATCCGGGCCAGCAGGGCGATCAGGGAGATCTTGGGACCGCCGGACGCGTTCATCGCGGTGCGCGCCCGCATCAGCTCCGTCGCGTCGGCGTCCACCCAGCAGGTCGCGTCCGGGATCTCCCGCCGGCTGCGGGAGAGCTTGTCGGCGACGGCGCCCCGGACGCCCTTGAGGGGGACGCGGGTGCCGGAGGCGAGCCCCGAGGTGATCGTGCCGGCCGTCGGGACGGTGTCCGCCGGAGCGGGGACGGCGTCCGGTGCGGTCGGTGCGGGAGTCACGCGTGCGTGCGGCGCGGTCGGTGCGGGAGTCACGCGTGCGTGCGGCGCGGTCTGCGGCTGGGCGGCACGGCCCTGTGCGGCGGCGGCCCGCAGCGCGTACTCCACGTCCGCGCGCAGGATCAGCCCCTCGGGGCCGGAGCCCGTCAGCTCCCGCAGATCCAGCCCGTTCTCGCGGGCGAGCCGCCGCACGAGGGGCGAGATCACCGGCACGGGCCCTTCGCCACGGCTGCTGTCGCCGTTGACGTGGTCGTCGACATGGGCTGCCGGGGATCCCGGAGCGAGGCCCGCCTGGGCGTCTTTGGCTGCCGCGGCCCGCTGGGGAGCTATGGGGGCCTGCGGCCGCACCCTCCGGCGCCGCGCCGGAGGCGCACCCGTGCCGTAGCCCACGAGGACGTTTCCGGACCCACCACCGGACCGCGCACCCGAGCCGTTGGCCGAAGCGGTACTGGAACCATCGAGCGAGCCGGACCCCGACGTGGCCCCCGAGCCGGCACCCGGAGCGGAGCCCGACCCCGAAGCCGAGCCGGGAACCGGCCCCGCACCAGGGCCCACGCCCTGAGCCGCCCCGGAACCGGCGTCCGCGCCGTCGCCCCCCGTGCCGGAGGCATCCGCGCCCACCGCCACGGTCAGCAGCGGCGCCCCCACCGGGAGCTCCGCGCCCTCCTCGCCGAAGCGGGCCGTGACCACGCCGCCGTAGGGGCAGGGGACCTCGACCATCGCCTTGGCCGTCTCCACCTCGACGACCGGCTGGTCGACGGCGACGACGTCGCCGACCTGCACCAGCCAGCGCACGATCTCCGCCTCGGTGAGCCCTTCTCCGAGGTCGGGGAGCTTGAACTCCAGCACCTGTGCCATCAGCTCTCGGCCTCCCATTGCAGACGCGCCACGGCGTCCAGGATGCGGTCGACGCCGGGGAGATGGTGTCTCTCCAGCATCGGCGGCGGGTAGGGGATGTCGAACCCGGCCACGCGCAGCACCGGCGCCTCCAGGTGGTGGAAGCAGCGCTCCGTGACCCGGGCCGCGATCTCGCCGCCCGGCCCGCCGAATCCGCCCGACTCATGGACGACGACCGCTCGCCCGGTCCGTCGTACCGAGGCGGAGACCGTCTCGTCGTCGAACGGCACCAGGGAGCGCAGGTCGACCACTTCGAGATCCCATCCCTCGGCCTGGGCCGCCTCGGCGGCTTCGAGGCAGACAGGCACCGACGGGCCGTACGTGATGAGCGTGGCGCTCCGGCCGGAACGCCGCACCACCGCGCGGCCGATGGGTTCAACGGTCTGCGGCTCCTCCGGGTTCCAGGCGTCCTTCGACCAGTACAGACGCTTGGGTTCCAGGAAGACGACCGGGTCGTCGGAGGCGATGGCGGCGCGCAGCAGGCCGTAGGCGTCGGCGACGGTCGCGGGCGTCACCACGTGGAGCCCCGGAGTCGCCACGTAGTAGGCCTCGGAGGAGTCGCTGTGGTGCTCGACGCCGCCGATGCCGCCGCCGTAGGGCACGCGGATGGTGATCGGCAGCGGCATCGCCCCGCGCGTGCGGTTGCGCATGCGCGCCACATGGCTGACGAGCTGCTCGAACGACGGGTAGGCGAACGCGTCGAACTGCATCTCGACGACCGGCCTGAGCCCGTACATGGCCATGCCGACGGCCGTGCCCAGGATGCCCGCCTCGGCGAGCGGGGTGTCCGTGCACCGGTCCTCGCCGAACTCCTTGGCGAGCCCGTCCGTGACGCGGAAGACGCCCCCGAGGGTGCCGACGTCCTCGCCCATGACGTGCACGGACGGGTCGGCGGCCATGGAATCGCGCAGCGCGCGGGTGAGGGCCTGGGCCATGGTCGCGGGCTTCACGGCAACCGTGGTCATGACAGCTCCTCCTCCTGCCCGGCCTCCAGCTCGGCCCGCAGCAGGGCCTGCTGCTCCCGCAGCTGCGGGGTCGGCTCGGCGTAGACGTGGTCGAACAGGTCCATGGGGTCGAGCTCCGGGTCCTGGTTCAGACGGGCGCGCAGGTCGGCGGCGAGCGTCTCGGCGTCCTGGCGCGCGGCCCGTACACCGGCCTCGTCGAGCCAGCCGCGCCCGGTCAGCTCCCGCTCCAGAAGCGTGATCGGGTCGTGGTCGCGCCAGGCGTCGAGCTCGGAGTCCGCGCGGTAGCGCTTGTCGTCGTCCGCGTTCGTGTGCGCCTCCAGGCGGTACGTCACGGCCTCGACGAGCGTGGGACCGCCACCCGCGCGCGCGTGGCGCACGGCGTCGGCGAGCACCTCGTGCACGGCGGCGGCGTCGTTGCCGTCGACCAGGCGGCCCGGCATCCCGTACCCGACGGCCTTGTGGGCCAGGGAGGGCGCGGCGGTCTGCTTGGCGAGCGGGACGGAGATCGCGAAGCCGTTGTTCTGGACCAGGAAGACGACCGGTGCCTGCCACACGGCGGCGAAGTTCAGCGCCTCGTGGAAGTCGCCCTCGCTGGTGCCGCCGTCGCCGACGATCGCCAGCGCGACCACGTCGTCGCCCTTGAGGCGGGCGGCGTGCGCGAGGCCGACGGCGTGCGGCAGCTGGGTGGCGAGCGGGGTGCACAGGGGGGCCACTCGGTGGACGCGCGGGTCGTAGCCGGTGTGCCAGTCGCCACGCAGCAGGGTGAGCGCGTCGACGGGGTCCACGCCGCGGACGACGGCGGCGAGGGTGTCGCGGTAGCTGGGGAAGAGCCAGTCACGGTCTTCTAGGACCAGCGCGGCGGCGACCTCGCAGGCCTCCTGGCCGGTGCTGGACGGGTAGACGGCGAGGCGGCCCTGCTTGGTGAGGGCGGTCGCCTGCGCGTTGTACCGGCGGCCGCGCACGAGCTGTGCGTACAGCCGGCGCAGCAGTTCGGGGTCGGTTTTGGCGGCGGCCTCGGTGCCGAGCACGCGGTACGGAGCCGCGTCGGGCAGCAGCGGCGTGGGGTCGGTGCGGGGCTGCCAGGCGGGCGGTGGCGACGGCCGATACGCGCCACGCTGCTCCATGACCGTCATGACGGCACCTCCTCGTGGGAGCGGCTTCGGGGAGGCGCGCGTCTGTGATGCGCCTCACCTACCGATTGTTCGGTCGACGGCACATTTTGGCTACAGGCCCCCCAGGGCTGTGGACAAACGGTTCTCCACAACCTGAGATGGACGCATTACGTCCATGGTAGAGAGGTGGGGGGACATGGCATCTGAACAAATGGCCGAAGGGCCGGAGGCCGGCACCGCCCTGCCGCCCGCGCGTCCCCTCGACGCGATCGACGAGGACATCCTGCGGATGCTCCAGGCGGACGGCCGCGCGTCGATACGCTCCGTGGCCGAGCGGGTCCATGTCTCGCGGGCCAACGCCTACGCGCGGATCAACCGGCTCGTCGAGGACGGCGTCATCCGCGGCTTCGGAGCCCGCGTCAACCACGAGCGCGCGGGGCACGGCACCTCGGCGTACATCACCCTGAAGATCGTCCAGAACTCCTGGCGCACGGTGCGCGAGAAGCTCAGACAGCTGCCCGGCGCCTCGCACATCGCCCTCGTCGGGGGCGATTTCGATGTGCTGCTCCTGGTCCACACGCCCGACAACCGGGCGCTGCGCGAGGTCGTGCTGACCCGGCTCCAGGCGATTCCCGAGGTCCTCAGCACGCGCACACTGCTGGTGTTCGAGGAGGAGGACCTGGAACCGCAGGGCTGAGCCGCCCGGGTGCGGCGGACCGAGGTGCGGCCGACCGAGGTGCGGCCGACCGAGGTGCGGCGGACCGGGGCGCGGTGTTCGTCAGCCGGACGCCACCGCCATGCCGGCCACCAGGGGCGCCCTCCACCATGTCCGGTGGGCGGTGGAGGGGGACGTCAGTTCGTTGTCGGGCATGTGTCCCAGGCCACCACCACGGTCCGGCCCGGACATCGGGAGGCGTGCTCATCCCCTCCCCGCGCGCGTGCTCACGCCAAGGCGGCGCTCAGCGCGCCCGGCGCAGTCCCTCGAACACCAACTGCGTGACCGCCTCGGCCACTTCGCGCTCCCCCATGCCGCGCCCGTCGGGCCGGTACCACTCGACAATCGAGTTGATCATGCCGAAGACCAGCCGGGTGGCCAGCCGCACCTCCACGTCGCCGCGCACGTCACCTTCCGCGGCGGCCGCCTTCAGCAGCTCGGCGACCCGGTGGTCGAAGTCGCGGCGCCGCTCCAGCGCCCACCGCTCGGTCCCCGTGTTGCCGCGCACCCGCAGCAGCAGCGTCACGTACGGCAGCTCGGCGATGAGCACCTCGACCATGCGCCGGACGACGTACTCCAGCCGCGCGGATGCGGGGCCCCCGCGCGCGTGCTCCTCGTCGAGGATCCCGAAGAGCCCGTCCAGCGCCCGGCTCACGGCCCTGCGCAGCAGCTCCTCCTTGCCCGTGACGTGGTGGTAGATCGACGACTTGGAGATGCCGGCCGCCTTGGAGAGGTGCTCCATGGAGGTGCCGTCGTAGCCGCGCTCGTTGAAGACCCGGACGGCGACCGACAGCAGGGTCTCCGGGGTGTAGGTGTCCCGCTTGGCGGTGGTCATGACGTGCTGTCCTCCCGCTTGCCGGAGGCGTACGAGTGGCGGTAGAGCGCGAGGGAGGGCGCGTAGCGCCCGGAGGGGTCGCGCAGGTGCACCTCGTTGAGGAGGTCGTACGCCCATTCGGGGTCGAGGCGGCGGCTCCATTCGAAGGGGCCGAGCGGGTAGTTGACGCCCAGGCGCATCGCGGTGTCGATGTCCTCCTCGGTGGCGACGCCCTTGGCGACCGCGTCGTACGCGAGGTCGACGATCCGCGCGACCGTGCGGGCGACGATCATGCCGGGGACGTCGCCGATGACGCTGACCTTCTTGCCCAGCGCCTGGAACAGGCCGGTGGCCTCGGCGAGCGTCTGCGGGGAGGTGTCCTGGGAGGCGGACAGGGCCACGCGGGTGGCCCGGCGGTAGTCCAGAGCGAGGTCGAAGTAGACGACGTCCCGGAACTCCACCGAGGTCTGGCCGTCGGCGAGGACCAGCTGGCCGCCACTGGGCAGCACGAACCGGGTGCCGTGGTCCTCTTCCTCCTCGCGGACCAGGATGCCCGCCTCACGGATCAGCGTGAGCAGCTCGGACGCGGGACCCAGGTCGCCCTCCGCGACGACATGGGCGGGCGGCCGGGCGCTCTCGGCGGTGTGCGGTGCGGCGCGCTCGGCGCCCTCCCGGTAGTCGTACCAGCCTTGTCCGGACTTGCGGCCGAGCCGGCCGGACTCGACCAGGCGGCGCTGGGCGAGCGACGGCGTGAAGCGCACGTCGTGGAAGAAGGACTGCCACACGGACTGCGTCACGGACTCGTTGACGTCCTGCCCGATGAGGTCGGTCAGCTCGAAGGCGCCCATCCGGAAGCCGCCGCACTCGCGCAGCACGGCGTCGATGGTGGCGGGGTCGGCGCCGTGGGCCTCGTGGACGGCGAAGCTCTCGGCGTAGAAGGGCCGCGCGATGCGGTTGACGATGAAACCGGGGGTGTCGGCGCAGGCCACCGGCGTCTTGCCCCAGGCGCGGGCCGTCTCGTACGCGCGCGTGGCCGAGGTGACGTCGGTGGCGAAGCCGGAGACCACCTCGACCAGCGGCAGCAGCGGGGCCGGGTTGAAGAAGTGCAGGCCGACGAAGCGGCCGGGGGTGCGCAGACCGCCGCCGATGGCGGTCACCGACAGGGACGACGTGTTGGTGGCGAGCAGACAATCCTCGGCGACCACGTCCTCCAGCTCGCGCAGCAGATGCTGTTTGACGTCCAGCCGCTCCAGGACGGCCTCGACGACGAGGGTGGCGTCGGCGAGCTCGGCGAGGCTCTCGGCCGGCAGCAGGCGGGCGCGTGCGGCGTCCCGGTCGGCGCCGCTCAGCCGTTCCTTCTCGACGAGCCGGTCGAGCCGGGCACCGATCGCGGCGGCGGCTTCGCGGGCGCGCCCGGGGACGGCGTCGTACAGGCGTACGGGGTGGCCCGCGACCAGCGCCACCTGGGCGATGCCCTGGCCCATGGTGCCGCTGCCGACGACGGCCACGGGGCTGCTGAGGTCGAGTGCTGTCATGAACGCGATCCTCCCGCACGGGGTTTTCCACAGATGCGGCGGACCCCCTTGAACCGACCGATCGTTCGGTTACTCTAACTCTGACCGCCCGATCCTGCCCATGTTTCTGCCCAGGTCATGAGCTCGACGAAGAGCTCACAAGACGAGGAGTTGGTCCCGCATGGCCGCCGAACTCACCGCCCACGAGCTGATCGCCCAGCACCGGCCCACCCTCGACCAGGCGCTGGAAGCGATTCGCACGCGCGCGTACTGGTCCCCGCACCCCGAGCACCCGAAGGCCTACGGGGAGAACGGCAGCCTGGACGCGGCGGCGGGCAAGGCCGCCTTCGACGCCCTGCTCGGCACCCGTCTCGACCTCGGCCAGCCGGGCACGGACGGCTGGGTGGACGGCGAAGCCTCGCCGTACGGCATCGAGTTGGGCGTCAGCTACCCGCACGCGGACATCGACGTGCTGCTGCCCGCCATGCGGGCCGGGCAGCGCGCCTGGCGCGACGCGGGGCCGGAAGCCCGGGCCATGGTCTGCCTGGAGATCCTCAAGCGGATCAGCGACCGGACGCACGAGTTCGCGCACGCGGTCATGCACACCTCCGGCCAGGCCTTCATGATGGCGTTCCAGGCAGGCGGCCCGCACGCGCAGGACCGCGGCCTGGAGGCGGTGGCGTACGCGTACGTGGAGCAGGTCCGCACCCCCGACGCCGCGGAGTGGACCAAGCCGCAGGGCAAGCGTGACCCGCTCGCGCTGACCAAGCGCTTCACGGCGGTCCCGCGCGGGATCGCCCTCATGATCGGCTGCAACACCTTCCCGACGTGGAACGGCTACCCGGGCCTGTTCGCCTCGCTGGCCACCGGCAACGCGGTCCTGGTGAAGCCCCACCCGCGCGCGGTGCTGCCGCTCGCGCTCACCGTGCAGGTCGCGCGCCAGGTGCTCGACGAGGCCGGCTTCGACCCCAACCTGGTCGCGCTGGCCGCGGAGTCCCCCGGCGAGGGCATCGCCAAGACGCTCGCCGTCCGCCCCGAGATCCGGATCATCGACTACACCGGCTCGACGGCGTTCGGCGACTGGCTGGAGGCCAACGCCCGTCAGGCGCAGGTCTACACGGAGAAGGCCGGCGTCAACACGGTGATCGTGGAGTCCGCCGGCGACTACAAGGGGATGCTGTCCAACCTGGCGTTCTCGCTGTCGCTCTACAGCGGCCAGATGTGCACGACCCCGCAGAACCTGCTGATCCCCCGCGACGGCATCCGCACCGACCAGGGGCCCAAGTCCTTCGACGAGGTGACCGCCGACCTCGCCAAGGCGGTCGACGGCCTGCTCGGCGACGACGCGCGCGCGAACGCGTTGCTCGGCGCCATCGTCAACCCGGACGTGAAGGCGCGCCTGGAGGCCGCGGCCGGCCTCGGCGAGGTCGCTCTCGCCTCCCGGGAGATCAACAACCCCGAGTTCCCGGGCGCGGTGGTCCGCTCGCCCGTCATCGTGAAGCTGGACGGTGCCAAGCCGGACGACGAGGCCGCCTACATGAGCGAGTGCTTCGGCCCGGTCGCCTTCGCCGTCGCCGTCGACTCCGCGGCCGACGCGGTCGAGTTGCTGCGCCGGACGGTCCGGGAGAAGGGCGCCATGACGGTCGGCGCCTACACGACCGACGAGGACGTCGAGCGGGCGATCGAGGAGGCCTGCCTGGAGGAGGCCGCGCAGCTCTCGCTGAACCTGACGGGCGGGGTGTACGTCAACCAGACCGCCGCCTTCTCCGACTTCCACGGCTCGGGCGGCAACCCGGCGGCCAACTCGGCCCTGACCGACGGGGCGTTCGTGGCGAACCGGTTCCGGGTGGTGGAGGTGCGCCGGGAGGCGTGACCTCTCAGACCGCCGCGCCCCCGGTGGCACTCCAGTGGTACAGCGTCATGGCCACGCTGGTCGCGAGGTTGTAGCTGGAGACCTGGGGGCGCATCGGCAGGGCCACCAGATGGTCGGCACGCGCGCGTACGTCCGCCGACAGGCCGCTGCGCTCCGACCCGAAGGCGAGCAGGGCGTCGTCCGGCAGCATCAGGCCGCGGATGTCGTCGCCCTCCGGGTCCAGGGCGAACAGCGGCCCCGGCGGCAGTTCCCCGACGCCCAGCCGCTCCACGGCGGTCGCGAAGTGCAGCCCGGCGCCGCCGCGGACGACCGTGGGATGCCAGGGGTCGAGCGTGCCCGTCGTGACCACGCCGGTCGCCCCGAAGCCGGCCGCGAGCCGGATCACGGCCCCGGCGTTGCCGAGGTTGCGCGGCTGGTCGAGGACCACGACGGGGGTGCTGCGGGGCGTGCGGGCCAGCGCCCGCAGATTGCCCTCGCGAGGCGGGCGTACGGCGAGGGCGGCCACGGCGGTGGGATGCGGGCGCGGCACCAGGGAGGCGTACACCGGCTCCGGGACCTCGGTGAGCAACGCCGCCAGCGGCTGCCGTACGTCGGGAGCGAGCTCGCCGGCGAGGGCGAGCGTCGCCTCGCGGTCGACGGTGACCGCGAGGGGCACCTCGGCGCCGAAGCGCAGGGCGTGCTTGAGCGCGTGGAAGCCGTCGAGCAGCACGCAGGTCCCGGCGAGACGGTGCCAGGCGCTCACCGGCTGCGCCGCGGAGCCACTGGTGCCCCTGTCCGCGGGGTCGTTCATGCCCTGAAGCCTACGTGGGTCTGCTCGGCGTCCCCGTGGCGCTCGGCGGCGTCCGGCGTCCGCTGCGCGGGCACCTTGGGGAGAGGGTGCCGCAACAGGCGCCCACGCGCGCGTGCGCTCCAGTGGCCCAGTCGGCGCAGGAACGACGTCGGCAGGAAGACCGCGTCCGCCGCGATCATCGCCAGCGAGAAGAACGGCAGCCCGAGCACCACGGCGATCACGGCGTGCTCGACGATCATGACGGCCAGCAGGACGTTCTTGACCCGGCGGTGGAGCAGCGTGAACGGGAAGGCGACCTGCACGATCACGGTCCCGTACGTCACGAGCATGACGACGGTGCCGCTGGTGGACATCAGGTCGGCGAGGGCGGGCCAGGGGGAGAAGTACTCCAGGTGCAGCGGGTAGTAGACGGCGGTGCCGTCCTGCCAGCGGGAGCCCTGGATCTTGTACCAGCCGGCCGTGGCGTAGATCAGACAGGCCTCGGCCATGATCACGAACAGCGCGCCGTTGTGCAGGATGTCGGCGATCACGTCGAGCATGATCCGCGGCTCGCCGGTGCGGGTGAGGCGGCCGACGAGCCACCACAGGGCCTGCGCCACCCACACGCCCCACAGCAGCGCCGGGACCGTCCAGTCGCCGTCCAGCCGGCCCAGTGCGGTCACACCGACCAGCACCAGCCCGAGCACGCTCCACAGCAGCGGGCCGGTCCGGTCGGTGACCCGCTCCCCGCGCGCGTGTGCCTCGCGGGTGCGCCGGGCGCGGCGGGCGTCCAGCGACCAGACCTGGCCGCAGCGCGTGAACACCAGGTAGATGCACATCAGGTGCAGGACGTTGTCGCCGCCGTCGCCCATGAAGACGCTGCGGTTCTGCAGCGAGAGCACACCGACCATGAAGAGCACGGACATGGTGCGGGTACGCCAGCCCAGCATCAGCAGCAGGCTGGAGAGCACGCCGAGCGCGTAGACCGTCTCGAACCAGAGCCGGCCGTCGGACCACATCAGGGCGGTGAAGGCGCCGTTCGCGCCGACCAGCTGCTCGGCGAGATCCCAGCCCCACGGGCCGTCGGGGCCGTACAGCTCCTGCCGGTGCGGGATCTCCCGCAGCAGGAACAGCAGCCAGGTCGCGGCGAAGCCGATCCGGATCACGGCGGTCTGGTACGGGCCGAGGGGGGACTCGGTCACCCGGGCGATGCCACGGGAGACAGCCAGGGCGAAGCGGCTCACCGGTCGCCTCCCGCGGCCTCGTCGTCCGGCACCGACCACCAGGGCAGCTCCCGGTACACCGGCTTGAGCGAGATCTGCTCCTCGCTCCAGTCGGGCGGGCGGACGCTGGTGGTCCGCGAGCGGATCTGGACCCGCTCGACGGCACCGCCCGGCCCGGCCGCGTCCACGCGATCCAGGCGCAGCACCACGATCCGGCGCAGGTAGGTCTCGCTCAGCGCCCCGCGCAGGCCCGACGGGCGGTTGCTGCCGTCGTGCGTGGCGGTGAAGAAGTCCCAGGCGCGGCGCAGCTCGTTCTGCTGGGTGTGGCTCGGCAGCGGATTGCCGTCGATGGCCTCGCCGTCCTGTGCGGACAGGTCGTACCAGCCGGTGACGCGGCTGCTGCCGTCACCCGTTCGGACCTGGGCCCGGACCTGCACGGCTATGTTCTGCTGAAGCGGGTTCGGTGCGAACAGTTTCCAGTTCTGTTCGAACTCCGGGTAGATCCAGTCGTCGATCGTCTCGCTGTGCTGCTTGGTGACCGTGTTCGACGGGGCGACGTGCAGAAAGACCATCCCCATGTGCACAGAGACGGCGATCGCGACGACGGCCAGGGCCAGCGCGACGCCGACCTGGTGGCGCGGGGAGAGGGCGGCGACTCCGGTGCGGGGTTCCGGCAGGGGCGCGCGCACGTCGAGGGGTGCGCCCGGCCCGCCCCGCGCGTGCGGAACGCCGGCACCCCTGTCGTACGTGTCCTTCGCGCCCTGCGCGTCCATTCCGCCCCGATTCCGTTCCTGCCCCGGTCCTTCTCCGCCACCGGCAGCTCCCTCGCACGCGAACGCTACTCAGGCCGACCCACCGGGCACAGCCCCTTCGATCAGCTCGTCCACAGCCGCGCCGACGGGTTTTCCACAGCGGTTGACACCTTACGGCGCCCGTCCGACGATGGAATCGCACGAACCGAACGATCGGTCGGGAGCATGCTCCGACGGACCCAAAGGTCGAGGGGGCCACATGGCGACAGCAGCCGCGCAGAAGACGGACCACACAGCGCCGTACGGCGACGGGGACGGCACCGCAGCCACCGCGGGGTACGAGCACGCCTTCGACGCCGCCGTGGCCGCCGAGGAGCGCATCGAGCCGCGCGACTGGATGCCCGACGCCTACCGGGCGACGCTGGTCCGGCAGATCGCCCAGCACGCGCACTCCGAGATCATCGGCATGCAGCCGGAGGCCAACTGGATCACCCGCGCGCCCTCGCTGCGCCGCAAGGCCATCCTGATGGCCAAGGTCCAGGACGAGGCCGGCCACGGGCTGTATCTGTACAGCGCGGCGGAGACCCTCGGCACCAGCCGCGACGAACTGCTCGACAAGCTGCACAGCGGCCGCCAGAAGTACTCCTCGATCTTCAACTACCCGACGCTCACCTGGGCGGACGTCGGCGCGATCGGCTGGCTGGTGGACGGCGCCGCGATCACCAACCAGGTGCCGCTGTGCCGCTGCTCCTACGGCCCATACGCGCGCGCGATGGTCCGTATCTGCAAGGAGGAGTCCTTCCACCAGCGCCAGGGGTACGAGCTGCTGCTCGCCCTCAGCAAGGGCACCCCCGAGCAGCACGCGATGGCGCAGGACGCGGTGGACCGCTGGTGGTGGCCCTCCCTGATGATGTTCGGCCCGCCCGACGACGAGTCGCAGCACTCGGCGCAGTCCATGGCCTGGAAGATCAAGCGTCATTCGAACGACGAGCTCCGCCAGCGCTTCGTCGACATCTGCGTCCCCCAGGCCGAGTCCCTCGGTCTCTCCCTCCCCGACCCGGACCTGCGCTGGAACGAGGAGCGGGGGCACCACGACTTCGGGGCGATCGACTGGGCGGAGTTCCGGGACGTCCTCAAGGGCAACGGCCCGTGCAACGACCAGCGCATCACACAGCGCAGGCAGGCCCACGAAGAGGGCGCCTGGGTACGGGAGGCGGCCGCGGCCTACGCGGTCAAGCACAGCGAGACAGGAGCAACGCGCGCATGACGAACACCGACTGGCCCCTGTGGGAGGTCTTCGTGCGCTCGCGCCGAGGCCTGTCCCACACCCACGCCGGCAGCCTGCACGCCCCGGACGCGGAATTCGCCCTGCGCAACGCGCGCGACCTGTACACCCGGCGCGGCGAGGGCGTCTCCATCTGGGTCGTGCCCTCCTCCGCCGTCACGGCGTCCTCCCCCGACGAGAAGGACCCGTTCTTCGAGCCGGCCGCCGACAAGCCCTACCGCCACCCCACCTTCTACGAGATCCCCGAGGGGGTGCGGCACCTGTGACGACCACGATTCCCACGACGGCCGCCCTCGCCCTGGGCGACGACGCCCTGGTGCTCTCCCACCGCCTGGGGGAGTGGGCCGGCCACGCCCCCGTCCTGGAGGAGGAGGTCGCCCTCGCCAACATCGCGCTGGACCTGCTCGGCCAGGCCCGCGTGCTGCTGTCGCTGGCCGGCGACGAGGACGAGCTGGCGTACCTGCGCGAGGAGCGCGCCTTCCGCAACCTCCAACTGGTGGAGCAGCCGAACGGCGACTTCGCCCACACCATCGCCCGCCAGCTGTACTTCTCGACCTACCAGCACCTGCTGTACGGCGAACTGGCCACCGGCGACGGCCCCTTCGCCCCGCTCGCCGCGAAGGCCGTCAAGGAGGTCGCCTACCACCGCGACCACGCCCAGCAGTGGACCCTGCGGCTCGGCGACGGCACGGACGAGAGCCATGAGCGCCTGCGCCGGGCCTGCGAGGCGCTGTGGCGGTTCACCGGCGAGATGTTCCAGCCCGTGGAGGGCCTGGACGTCGACGGCGAGCGGCTCAGGGCGGCCTGGCAGGAATCCGTCGGCGAGGTCCTGCGCCGTGCCACCCTCACGGTCCCGGAGGGACCGCAGACGGGCGCGTGGAGCGCCGGCGCGGGCCGGCAGGGCCTGCACACCGAGTCGTTCGGGCGGATGCTCGCCGAGATGCAGCACCTGCACCGCAGCCACCCGGGGGCGTCATGGTGACCACCACCGCCCTGGAGGAGGAGCTCATCGCGATCGCCGGCTCGGTGCCCGACCCCGAGCTGCCCGTCCTCACCCTGCGGGAACTGGGTGTCCTGCGCGCGGTACACCTGCGCGGCGAGGACGCGGTCGAGGTCGAGCTGACCCCGACGTACACCGGCTGCCCCGCCGTCGAGGCCATGTCCCTCGACATCGAGCGCGCGCTGCACGAGCACGGCGTACGGGACGTCACCGTGCGCACGGTGCTCTCGCCGGCCTGGTCGACGGACGACATCACGCCCGAAGGGCGCCGCAAGCTGCGGGAGTTCGGCATCGCGCCGCCGCGCGTGCGTGCGCAGTCCGGACCGGTGCCGCTGGAGCTGGGCCCGGTGCGCACGCTCACCGCCGCGGCCGACGAGACCGAGCCGGTCCGCTGCCCGCACTGCGGCTGTGCCGACACCGAGCTGCTGAGCCGCTTCTCCTCCACGGCATGCAAGGCGCTGCGCCGCTGCCTGTCCTGCCGTGAACCGTTCGACCACTTCAAGGAGTTGTGATGGCCCGCTTCCACACACTCCCGGTGACCGCGGTCGACCGGCTCACCGACGACGCCGTCGCCGTCACGCTCGCGGTACCCAGGGAGTTGCGCGAGGAGTTCCGTCACGCGCCCGGGCAGCACATCGCCCTGCGGCGCACGGTCGACGGCGTCGACATCCGGCGGACGTACTCGATCTGCTCCCCGGCACCGCAGGACGGCGCGGGACCGCACTCCCTGCGGGTGGGCGTGCGGCTGGTGGAGGGCGGGGCCTTCTCCACGTACGCGCTGAAGGAGATCAACATCGGCGACGAGCTGGAGGTGATGACGCCGGCCGGCCGCTTCACCCTCGACCCCGCGCCCGGGCTGTACGCCGCGATCGTCGGCGGCAGTGGCATCACACCGGTGCTGTCGATCGCGACGACGCTGCTGGCGCGCGAGCCGGAGGCCCGTTTCTGCCTGGTGCGCAGCGACCGTACGGCGGCCTCGACGATGTTCCTGGAGGAGGTCGCGGACCTCAAGGACCGCTTCCCCGAGCGGTTCCAGCTGGTGACGGTGCTCTCCCGGGAGGAGCAGCAGGCGGGACTGCCGACCGGACGGCTCGACCACGAGCGGCTCTCGGGGCTGCTGCCGGCGCTGCTGCCCGTGGCCGATGTGGCGGGGTGGTTCCTGTGCGGGCCGTTCGGGCTGGTGCAGGAGGCCGAGCGGGCGCTGCGCGGACTCGACGTGCCGCGCGGCCGCATCCACGAGGAGATCTTCCATATGGACACCGCTCCGGCCGCCGCCCCCGCGACCGCGCCCGCGCACAGCACGGTGACCGCGCGGCTCGACGGCCGGGCAGGGACCTGGCCGGTCCGGACCGGTGAGTCGCTGCTGGAGGCGGTGCTGCGCAACCGTTCCGACGCCCCCTACGCCTGCAAGGGCGGCGTGTGCGGCACATGCCGGGCCTTCCTGGTCTCCGGGGAGGTCAGCATGGACCGCAACTTCGCGCTGGAGCGGGAAGAGACGGAGGCGGGATACGTGCTGGCCTGCCAGTCGCATCCGGTGACGGAGAAGGTGGAGCTGGACTTCGACCGGTAACCGTCCCCGGGCGCCCGCGCCGCCCATTCCCTTCTTCTAGAACCTGTTCTATCTTGACGCTCCGTCAGACAGCCGGAGCCGCCGGAAGGACAGGACCGTGGACTTCACCTTCACCGAGGTACAGCAGGCGGCGGCCGAGGCGGCGCGGGGCGTGTTCGCCGACGTCGCGCCGGACGCGGTGCCGAGCCCCACGCTGACCAGGGGCGCCGTGGCCGACGACTTCGACCGCGCGCTGTGGGGCAGGCTCGCCGACGCGGATCTGCTGGGCCTGCTGCTCGACCCGGATCACGGCGGGGCGGGCCTCGACGCCATCGCGCTGTGCCTGGTGCTGCGCGAGGCGGGGAAGGTGCTGGCGCGGGTGCCGCTGCTGGAGAGCAGCGCGGCACTGGCGACCGTACAGGCTCACGGCGGCCCGGAGTTGAAGTCCGCGGTGCTCGAACGGGCCGGGCGGGGGGAGGTCGTGCTGACCGTCGCCGCACAGGGGCGTACCGGCGGTCACGATCCCGCCGAACGGGCGGTGACCGCTCGGCGGGACGGGGACGGCTGGGTCCTGGACGGGGTGCAGACCGCGGTGCCGTGGGCGTACGACGCCGACTTCACCGTCGTACCGGCGCACACCGACGCCGACCGCACCGTCCTCGCCCTCGTCCCCCGGGGACACGAAGGGGCCGAGCCGGCCGAGCAGTTCGCGACGACCGGGGAGCGGCTCGGGGAGCTTCGGCTGGAGTCGGCGCGGGTGCCGGAGCGGTACCTCATCGAGGCCGAGGGCGCCTGGGAACGCCTGCGGGAGCTGCTGGCCACCGGGACCTGTGCGCTGGCGCTGGGGCTCGGAGAGCGGGTGCTGCGGATGACCGCCGAGTACACCGGGAAGCGGGAGCAGTTCGGGCACCCGGTCGCGACGTTCCAGGCCGTCGCCGTGCAGGCCGCCGACCGCTACATCGACCTGCAGGCGATGGAGGCCACGCTCTGGCAGGCGGCGTGGCGGATCAGCTCGGGAGCGCCGGGGGCGTTGCCGGCCGCCGGGGACGTGGCCGTCGCCAAGATCTGGGCGGCGGAGGGGGTACGGCGGGTGGTGCAGACGGCTCAGCATCTGCACGGGGGCTTCGGGGCTGACGTCGACTACCCGCTGCACCGGTACCACGCCTGGGCCAAGCACCTCGAACTGTCCCTGGGACCGGCTGCGGCGCATGAGGAGGCCCTGGGGGATCTGCTGGCGGCGCATGCGCCGGGGTGACGACGGGGCCGCCGGACGAAGCGGGAACGGCTGACGCCCGCTGGGGGCGATGCGGGGAGGAGGGCCGCCGAGCTGTCGGGCGGGCCCTGCGTCAGGCGCCCCCGCCCGAGCCCTCGCTCGGACGACGGCGCCCCGTCCCTGTCGCGCGCAGCCTCAGACCACTGCTCCCGGCTCCCCCGCGTCCGTGACCACCGGGCGCCCGGTGGCCTGCCAGGCCTCCATACCGCCGGCGACGTTCACGGCGTCGATGCCCTGCTGGTTGAGGTACATCGCGACCTGGGCCGAGCGACCGCCGGAACGGCAGATCACATGGACACGGCCGTCCTGCGGGGCGGCCTCGGTCAGCTCGCCGTACCGGGCCACGAACTCGCTCATGGGAAGGTGCAGCGCGCCTGCGGCGTGGCCGGCCTGCCACTCCTCGTCCTCACGGACGTCCAGCAGGAAGTCGTCGTCCTTGAGGTCGGTGACCCCGACCGTGGGAACAGCTCCGAAATTCATGGTCCCGACGCTACCCGAAGCGCTCCCGAGGACGGGCGGAGGACAGTTTGGCCCGACCTGTCACGACAGATCACCGACCGACCGATCACCGACCGCCTCTGACGAATCACTGGCCGATCAGCGCCGCCAGCTCCGCCTCGCGCCCCGCGACCTCCCTGAGCAGTTGCTCGGCGATCTCGTCGAGCAGGCGGTCCGGGTCGTCCGGGGCCAGCCGCAGCATGGAGCCGATGGCCCCCTCTTCCAGGTCACGGGCGACGACCGAGAGCAGTTCCTTGCGCCGGGCGAGCCAGTCCAGCCGGGCGTAGAGCTCCTCGCTGGGGCTCGGACGGCGCTCCTCGGGCACCGGCCCTGCCGCCCACTCGTCGGCCAGCTCCCGCAGCAGCACCTCGTCACCGCGGGCGTAGGCGGTGTTCACGCGGGTGATGAACTCCTCACGCCGCTTGCGCTCGCCGTCCTCCTGCGCGAGGTCGGGGTGGGCCTTGCGGGCCAGCTCGCGGTAGAGGCGGCGGGCCTCGTCGCTGGGGCGCACCCGCTGCGGGGGCCGGACGGGCTGGTCCGTGAGCATCGCGGCGGCCTCGGGGAACAGGCCGTCGCCGTCCATCCAGCCGTGGAACAGCTCCTCCACGGAGGGCATGGGCAGCACCCGGGCCCGCAGCTCCTGCGCACGGCGCAGGTCCTCCGCGTCGCCCGTACGGGCCGCCTTCGCCTCGGCTATCTGCGCGTCCAGCTCTTCGAGGCGGGCGTACATCGGCCCGAGCCTCTGGTGGTGCAGCCGGGAGAAGTTCTCGATCTCGACCCGGAAGGTCTCGACCGCGATCTCGTACTCGATCAGCGCCTGCTCGGCCGCCCGCACGGCCCGCTCCAGCCGCTCCTCGGGCCGGGGCGCGCCGTCCTCGGGCGTCGCCTGCGCCTCATCGGCGACACCACCCTGCTCAGCTTCCGGGGTCGTCACCCGACCAGCGTAGGCCACGCCACCACCGGCTCTCGGAACCCTGGCCTCACCCGCCCGCTCCGAACCATGGGAACACCCGTCACCGCGCGGAAGCCCCTCGTCGGCGATCACTGCCGCTCACACCCCCGATCACTGCCGCTCACATCCCCGATTCCTGCCGCTCACACCCCTGCCTCCGCCGCGACCCGCCCGGCCCGGACCGCCGCCACGAGCGCCGAGTGATCGGCCTCGGTCCGGTCGGCGTACGCGACGGCGAAGGCGGCCACCGCCTCGTCCAGCTCCTCGTTCTTGCCGCAGTAGCCGGAGATCAGGCGCGGGTCGGCGCTGTGGGAGTGGGCGCGGGCCAGAAGCGCGCCGGTCATCCGGGCGTAGTCGTCGAGCTGGTCGACGGAGAGCGCCGCGGGGTCCACGCTGCCCTTGCGGTTGCGGAACTGGCGGACCTGGAAAGGGCGGCCCTGGACGGTCGTCCAACCGAGCAGGATGTCGCTGACCACCTGCATCCGCTTCTGTCCGAGGACCACCCGCCGGCCCTCGTGTTCGACCGACGGTGTCTCGAACCCGGCCGTCCGCAGATGGGGCAGCAGCGCCGAGTCACGGGCCTCCTTCACCTGGAGGATCAGCGCCTCACCGCGGTGGTCCAGCAGCAGGACGACGTACGAACGCAGGCCCACGCTGCCCGTGCCGACGATGCGGAAGGCCACGTCGTGCACCGCGTGCCGGGACAGCAGCGGCAGCCGGTCCTCCGACAGCGTCGTCAGATACTCCTCCAGCGAGGCCGCGACCGCCGCCGCCTCGGCGTCCGGGACGCGGCGCAGCACCGGCAGCGCGTCCACGAACCGCCGGCCGCCCTCCTCGGTCGGCTCGGTCGACCGCGCCGCGAACCGCCCGCTGGTGTTGGCCCGCGCCTTCTCCGAGACCCGCTCCAGCGTGCCGAGCAGATCGTGGGCGTCGGTGTGGGAGACCAGTTCCTCGTCCGCGATGGCGTTCCACGCGTCCAGCACGGGGAGCTTGGCCAGCAGGCGCATGGTGCGGCGGTAGGCGCCGGCCGCGTCGTGGGCGGCCGACCGGCAGGTGTCCTCGTCGGCGCCCACCGACCGGCCCGCGAGCACCAGCGAGGCCGCGAGCCGCTTGAGGTCCCACTCCCAGGGGCCGTGCACCGTCTCGTCGAAGTCGTTCAGGTCGATGACCAGGCCGCCGCGGGCGTCGCCGTACAGACCGAAGTTCGCCGCGTGCGCGTCGCCGCAGATCTGGGCGCGGATGCGGGTCATGGGGGTGCGGGCGAGGTCGTACGCCATGAGGCCCGCCGCTCCGCGCAGGAAGGCGAACGGCGTGGCCACCATCCTGCCCACCCTTATCGGCGTGAGCCCGGGGATCCTGCCCTGGTTGGACTCCTCGACCGCGGCCACCGCGTCGGGGCGGGCGCCGTCGACGTCGAGGGTGGCGTGGGCGCGCCGGGGGACTCGCTCACGCAGGGCCTTCCCCTCCGTCTTGGGCGAGCGCGCGCCCTCCGCGGACCGCTCGGCGAAGCCCCGCACCCGCGGAATCCGCACCGTCCCGGAACCCGCTTCCCGCACACCGGCCTCGGTCACCGCGACCGCCTCCCCCACGACTCGCCAGAACATCAACTCGTGCCGACCGTACAACCGGCGGGAGGCATCCCGTCAGACCCTGTGGACAACTCCCCACCTGTGGAAAACCCGACGCCCGACCCGCCTGGCCTCACGCCCGCGAATACGTCGGCACCGCCGGCACCCGCCGATACGGCTCCTGCGCCGGTGGCAGATCGAACTTGGCCAGGATGCTCCCGATGTGCTTGCTCACGGCAGCCTCGGACACCACCGGCTCCCGCGCGATCCGCCCCGTTCGACTTCCCCTCCGCGACCAGCGCGAGCACCTCCCGTTCGCGAGGCGTGAGCCGCTCCAGCGGTTCCCGGCGCCGGCGCAGCAACTGCCGTACCACCACGGGGTCGAGGACCGTGCCGCCTGCCGCCACCGCACCGAGCGCGTCCACGAACTCCCCGACCTGCCCGACACGGTCCTTCCCTGTCGTGCCGATCCCGCTCGATCCGCCGCCGCTCCGCCCCGAAGGCATCCACCAACCGCACCCGGGAACGCGTCAGTTCGACGACCCGCGCCCCCAACTCGGCGTCGCGCGGGGCGACCAGCAGCCGGGCCGGCGCGCCCCGGGCACCGGCGGCGACGCCGAGGACGTAGGCACCGAGGCAGAGCAGTACGACCCCCGGGACCGCCAAGGCGACGGCGGCCGGCCAGGTAGTCACCGTCCACAGCCTGAGCACCTCCACCCCGCTGGAACCGAGGCCGCCACCGAGATCGAAGCCGCCACCAGCCATCAGCGGCGGAGTCGCGACCAAGGCCACCGGGCAGAGCAGGGCGAACCCGAACACCAGCACGTCCACCGGCCACAACAGCCCCGCGGACCGCACCGCATGGCCCAGCTCGCGCCAGGTCGCCCGCTCCCCGAACCGCGTCGTCAGCCAGGCCCACAGACCCGCGCGCGGGCGACGGATGCCGACCGGGAGCCGGGTCCAGGTCGACCAGCCGGAACATGCGCCGCTCCACCGCGGCCACCGGGATCCCGGCGAGCGCGAGCAGGACCGGCAACGGCACTCCGACCAGGGCGAGCGCCCCGCCGACGACGGCCGGCACGACGAACGCCACCAGGGTGACGGCACTGGACGACCGCGCCGGTCACCAGGTACCCGGCCGCCCGGCGGAACCGGGCGACCAGGTCCGCACCGGAGACCAGTGGGTGCGGGCGGCTCACCGCCGATCCGACCGGACGGCCCGCCTCGGCCTGCTGCTCGTCGTCGGCATCGCCCTGCTGTACACCGGCATCTCCGTGGCCACCACCATGGTCGTGGCTCCGACCGAGTCCGCGAGCCGGCCGCGCCGCGGCCGGCCGGGGCGACCCGCGCGCAGGTACTGCGGCCGGCCGCCGCCGAGGCGCTGCCGGTGGTCGCGGTCGGCGCCGTCCTGGGTGCCCTGGTCGCCGTACTCGAGCTGACGGGCAGGTGGGCGGCCCTCGGCCTGCTGTCGGTCCACACCGCCACGGAGCTCCCCTGGCAGGCGCTCGGCGCGACGGCCGGGGCGTGCGCGGTCCTCGCGGTGGTGTCGTCCGTCACCGCCACGGCACATGCCCTGCGCACCGCCGCCACCCCCTGAGACGTTCCTCACACGCAGACGGAGAGCGCGGTGAGGAGCTCTGTGAGAAACAGCCCACGGAGGACGGAGGAACAAACAGAAGCGGGGGGGCGACGGGTAAAACATGCCCCCCCCGCACCAGTGGGGGCGGGGGGGGGTGTTAACCCCCCCCCCAACGGGGGCGGGAA
>NZ_JBHWJQ010000008.1:224697-233531 GCF_042731435.1 Streptomyces sp. NPDC059861
ACCCCCCCTCGGGTGGGGGGGGGTGTTTTTTTTTTCAAAAACCCCCCCCGGGGGCCGGTTTAAAAAAACTCCGGGGGCGGCCTGGTTTACCCGCCCCCCCCCCGCTTCAGCTGTGCGCGAGGGGGGAGTTGAACCCCCACGCCCTTGCGGGCACTGGAACCTGAATCCAGCGCGTCTGCCTATTCCGCCACCCGCGCATTGGGTGTGTCTTGGGGCCTCACCGCTTCGGGTTGGCGCCTTCCGACACCCAGAACATTAGCACGCTGGACCGGGTGGGTTCACATCCCTTATCGGGGGCAGGGGCACCCCCACAGCGGCACGCCGACCGGCCAGAAGACCCCCCGCACGTATCAACCTCGTACCGGTCCTGCCCGTCTGCCCAGGAGCCGGACCGAGTCCGCAGTCCGGTGCGGGACACTTGTTTGCAACCCCCTCTACGATCCATGCCAGAAGTTCGAAGGGGAGCGCCGCAGGGAACTTCGTCAGGCGTCGACACCCGTCGACACCCGTCGACCGGGCTGACAGGGGGAACCAGCCGATTAACCGGGGCGTGGATACGATCAGTAAGCAGTACCGGGTAGGCAGTACACAGGACGGCAACACCGGAGGAGGTGCCCCATGGGAGTCCTGAAGAAGTTCGAGCAGCGTCTCGAAGGTCTGGTCAACGGCACCTTCGCCAAGGTGTTCAAGTCCGAGGTGCAGCCCGTGGAGATCGCGGGAGCGCTCCAGCGTGAGTGCGACAACAACGCGACCATCTGGAACCGCGACCGCACCGTCGTGCCCAACGACTTCATCGTGGAGCTGAGCGCCCCGGACTTCGAGCGCCTCAGCCCCTATTCCGGCCAGCTCGGCGACGAGCTCGCCGGCATGGTCCGCGACTACGCCAAGCAGCAGCGCTACACCTTCATGGGGCCGATCAAGGTCCACCTGGAGAAGGCGGACGACCTGGACACCGGTCTCTACCGGGTGCGCAGCCGTACGCTCGCCTCCTCCACCGACCAGCAGGCCCCCGGCTCCGCGGCCGGCGGTGCCCGCCCCGCGGGTGCCGCCGGTGGCTACGGGTACCCACCCGCGGGTGCCCCGGCACAGCCAGCCGGCGCTCCCCCCATGCCTTCGGCGCCCCCGCCCGGCGCCCGCCCCGGCGGGTACGGATATCCGCAGCCGGCCCAACCCGCCGCGCAGCGTCCCGGGGCCGCGCCCGGCGCCGCCCCTGGCTCCCGCACCAGGTACTGGATCGAGATCAACGGTGCCCGCCACCAGATCTCCCACCAGACCCTGGTGCTGGGCCGCAGCACCGACGCCGACGTGCGGATCGACGACCCCGGCGTATCCCGTCGGCACTGCGAGATCCGAACCGGAACGCCCCCGACGATCCAGGATCTCGGGTCCACCAACGGCATCGTGGTGGACGGGCAGCACACCACCCGCGCTACGCTCCGCGACGGCTCGCGGATCGTCGTGGGCAGCACCACCGTTATCTATAGGCAAGCCGAAGGGTGATCCGGGGGCAATGTCAGAGCTGACCCTCACGGTCATGCGGCTGGGTTTCCTGGCCGTACTGTGGCTGTTCGTGATCGTGGCCGTGCAGGTCATCCGCAGCGATCTGTTCGGTACGCGCGTCACACAGCGCGGATCCCGACGGGACGCCAACCGGGCGCAGCAGGCCACGCGCCAGGCGCCGCCGCAGCAGCGCCAGCAACCGGCCGGTGGCCGGGCGCGGCGCAACGCCCCCACCAAACTGGTGGTGACCGAAGGCACACTCACCGGCACCACCGTCGCGCTCCAGTCCCAGACCATCACCCTGGGCCGGGCGCACGACAGCACGATCGTGCTGGACGACGACTACGCCTCGAGCCGGCATGCCAGGATCTACCCGGACCGGGACGGTCAGTGGATCGTCGAGGACCTCGGGTCCACGAACGGCACCTATCTCGACCGGACCCGCCTCACGACCCCCACGCCGATCGCGCTGGGTGCACCGATCCGCATCGGCAAGACCGTCATCGAGCTGCGGAAGTAGTGCTACATCATGAATGAGCGCGAGCGGAGCGAGCACGCAGCGGCGGTCCACACCCGGGGCCCCGGCGCGCTCCCGACCGGAGGGTGGGCAGTGTGGCTCGACACGATCGGCTGTACCCGGAGCCGACGGGCGAGGTGCGCATGAGTCTGTCACTGCGCTTCGCCGCCGGTTCGCACAAAGGCATGATCCGCGAGGGCAACGAGGACTCCGGGTACGCCGGTCCGCGCCTGCTCGCGATCGCCGACGGCATGGGCGGCGCCGCGGCCGGCGAGGTCGCCTCCTCCGAGGCGATCTCCACCATCGTCCAGCTCGACGACGACATCCCGGGCTCGGACGTCCTCACCTCGCTCGGCGCGGCCGTCCAGCGCGCCAACGACCAGCTGCGCCAGATGGTCGAGGAGGACCCGTCGCTGGAGGGCATGGGCACCACCCTCACCGCCCTGCTGTGGACGGGCCAGCGGCTCGGCCTGGTGCACGTCGGCGACTCGCGCGCGTACCTGCTGCGCGACGGTGTCCTCACGCAGATCACCCAGGACCACACGTGGGTGCAGCGCCTCGTCGACGAGGGCCGGATCACCGAGGAAGAGGCCACCACCCACCCGCAGCGCTCCCTGCTGATGCGCGCCCTCGGCAGCGGTGACCACGTCGAGCCCGATCTGTCGATCCGCGAGGTGCGGGCCGGTGACCGCTACCTGATCTGCTCCGACGGCCTGTCCGGCGTCGTCTCCCACCAGACGATGGAGGAGACCCTCGCCAGCTACCAGGGCCCGCAGGAGACCGTGCAGCAGCTGATCGAGCTGGCGCTGCGCGGCGGCGGCCCGGACAACATCACCGTCATCGTCGCCGATGTCCTCGACCTCGACACCGGTGACACCCTCGCCGGACAGCTGTCCGACACCCCGGTCGTGGTCGGCGCGGTCGCCGAGAACCAGAACCACCTGCACGACAACGGCATCATGCAGACGCCGGCCGGCCGCGCCGCCGGCCTCGGCCGCCAGGTGCCCGGACAGGGCGGCGGGGGCGGCGAGTTCGGGCCGCCCGGCTCCGGCGACACCACCGGCTACGTCCCGGCGGACGGCTTCGGCGGCTACAGCGACGACGACTTCGTCAAACCACGGCCCCGGCGCCGCTGGCTGAAGCGATCCTTCTACGGCGTCCTCGCGCTGGCCGTCATCGGCGGCGGCCTCTACGGTGGCTACCGCTGGACGCAGACCCAGTACTACGTCGGCACCAACGACGAGCACGTCGCCTTGTACCGGGGCATCAGCCAGGACCTGGCCTGGGTCTCGTTGTCGAAGGTCGAGAAGGACCACCCCGAGATCGAACTCAAGTACCTGCCGCCCTACCAGCAGAAGCTGGTCGAGGCGACGATCGCCGAGGGCGGGCTGAAGAACGCCCAGGCGAAGATCGACGAGCTGGGCGTGCAGGCCTCCGCGTGCAAGAAGGAGGCGCAGCGACGCGCCGCCGAGAGCGAGAACAGCGCGCAGACCGGCCAGGGCGAGGCAGGCGGTACCACGGGAACCACCCGCACCTCTGTCACGTCCAAGGCCACACCGACACCGTCGGCCACCGGTTCCACGTCCCCGAGCCAGTCCGCGACCGCGCCCACTCCCAGCCCCGGCCCCAGCCTCTCGGAGGAAGAGCAGAAGGTCGTCTCGCTGTGCGGTAAGCAGTAGGCAAGCCGTGAGAGGCCCCGTCACACGATGAGCAGTACTTCCAACCCGTCGACGCAGCACACGTCCACGATCGGCTCGATCGGCACGCCGAGCCGGCGCAACACCGAGCTCGGGCTCCTGGTGTTCGCCGTCCTCATCCCGGTCTTCGCCTACGCCAACGTCGGCCTCGCCATCAACGACGAGGTACCGGCAGGCCTGCTGAGCTACGGGCTCGGCCTTGGCCTGCTGGCCGGCGTCGGCCATCTCGTCGTCCGCAAGTTCGCACCGTACGCCGACCCGCTGCTGCTGCCGCTGGCCACCCTGCTCAACGGGCTGGGGCTGGTCGCCATCTGGCGGCTGGACCAGTCCGAGCTGCTGCAGGACATCGGCCAGGCCGGCACCGCCGCCCCGCGCCAGTTGCTGTACACGGCGATGGGCATCGCGCTGTTCATCGTGGTGCTGATCTTCCTGAAGGACCACCGCGCCCTGCAGCGCTACACGTACATCTCGATGGTCGGCGCGCTGTTCCTGCTGCTGCTGCCGCTGGTCCCGGGCCTCGGCCAGAACATCTACGGCGCGAAGATCTGGATCAACGTCGGCGGGTTCTCCATCCAGCCCGGTGAGTTCGCGAAGATCGTCCTCGCGGTCTTCTTCGCCGGCTACCTGATGGTCAAGCGGGACGCGCTCGCCCTGGCCAGCCGTCGCTTCATGGGCCTGTACCTGCCGCGCGGCCGCGACCTCGGCCCGATCCTCGTGGTCTGGGCGATGTCGATCCTGATCCTGGTCTTCGAGACCGACCTGGGTACGTCGCTGCTGTTCTTCGGAATGTTCGTCATCATGCTGTACGTCGCCACCGAGCGGACCAGCTGGATCGTCTTCGGTCTGCTGATGTCCGCGGTCGGCGCCGTCGGTGTGGCCTCCTTCGAGCCGCACATCCAGCAGCGTGTCGACGCCTGGCTCGACCCGATGCGCGAGTACACGCTCTCGCGCGCGGGCCAGGAAGGCCACTCCGAGCAGGCCATGCAGGCGCTGTGGGCGTTCGGCTCCGGCGGCACCCTCGGTACCGGCTGGGGCCAGGGCCACTCCGAGCTCATCCGGTTCGCCGCCAACTCCGACTTCATCCTCGCCACCTTCGGCGAGGAGCTGGGCCTGACCGGCCTGATGGCGCTGCTGCTGCTGTACGCGCTGATCGTGGAGCGCGGCGTGCGCACGGCCCTCGCCGCCCGCGACCCCTTCGGCAAGCTGCTCGCCATCGGCCTGTCCGGCGCCTTCGCCCTCCAGGTGTTCGTCGTCGCCGGCGGTGTGATGGGACTCATCCCGCTGACCGGTATGACGATGCCGTTCCTGGCGTACGGCGGATCGTCCGTGATCGCCAACTGGGCCCTGATCGGCATCCTGCTGAGAATCAGCGACACCGCGCGCCGCCCGGCGCCGGCCCCCGCCCCCAACCCCGACGCCGAGATGACCCAGGTGGTCCGCCCGTCATGAACAAGCCCCTGCGCCGGATCGCGATCTTCTGCGGACTGCTCGTGCTGACGCTGCTGATCCGCGACAACTGGCTCCAGTACGTCCGGGCGGACGAGCTGGCCACCGACACCGACAACCGCCGGGTCGCGATCGAGCGGTACGCCACGCCGCGCGGCGACATAATCGTCGACGGCAAGGCCATCACCGGCTCCAAGCGGGCCGCCAGCGGCGACTTCGAGTACGTCCGCACCTACAAGGACGGCCCCATGTGGGCCCCGGTCACCGGCTACGCCTCCCAGGCCTTCGGCACCAACCAGCTGGAGAACCTGGAGGACGGCATCCTCACCGGCAACGACGACCGGCTGTTCTTCCGCAACACCCTCGACATGCTCACCGGGAAGAACAAGGCCGGCGGCAACGTCGTCACCACCCTCAACGCGGCCGCGCAGAAGGCGGCGTACGACGGCCTGGCCAAGCGGGGCAAGGGCGCCGTGGTGGCGCTGGACCCGGAGACGGGGGCGATCCTGGCGCAGGCCTCCTACCCGTCGTACGACCCCTCGACGATCGCCGGGTACTCCGACGACGACCAAAAAGCCTGGAACAAGCTCCAGAAGAAGGACAACGCGAACGACCCGATGCTCAACCGGGCGCTGCGCGAGACCTACCCGCCGGGCTCGACCTTCAAGGTCGTCACCGCGGCGGCGGCCCTGGAGCACGGCCTGTACCCGGAGGCGGACTCGCCCACCAAGACGCCGCTGCCGTGGACCATGCCGGGCACCACGACCGAGCTGAAGAACGAGGGGACCATCCCCTGCAAGAACGCGACCCTCAGGGTCGCCCTGCAGTGGTCCTGCAACACCGTCTTCGGCAAGGTCGGCTCCGACCTCGGCAACGACAAGATGCTGGAGACGGCGAAGAAGTTCGGCTTCACCGAGGAGCAGTTCACGCCGGTCCGCGCGAACGCCTCCGTGTTCTCCGAGGACATGGCCCCCTCCGAGGTGGCGCTGTCCTCGATCGGCCAGTTCAACACCGCCGCAACCCCGCTGCAGATGGCCATGGTCGCCGCCGCGGTCGCCAACGACGGCACGCTGATGAAGCCGTACATGGTCGACAAGCTCCAGGCGTCGAACGTCGACACCATCGAGCAGACCGAGCCGGAGGAACTGAGCAAGCCGCTCTCCTCCGACAACGCGCAGATTCTGCAGTCGATGATGGAGACCGTCGTCGACAAGGGCACGGGCAGCAACGCGAAGATCGACGGCGTGACCGTGGGCGGCAAGACCGGTACCGCCCAGCACGGCGTCGACAACAGCGAGAAGCCCTACGCCTGGTTCATCTCGTACGCCAAGCTCTCCGACGGCAGCTCGCCGGTCGCCGTGGCCGTGGTGGTCGAGGACGACGCGGCGGACCGAGGCGACATCTCCGGCGGTGGCCTCGCGGCGCCCATCGCGAAGAGCGTGATGGAGGCGGTCATCCAGAGCAAGCAGTGAGAGCCCCGTCACGTCGCCTTCACAATGATGCACGTTGCGATACCGGTCCTGTATCGGCTGACGGACTTGGCCAGGTCATACAAAGCGAGCCGGGTACGGTAGGCCCGGACGGCAGTCTCCGGTCGCACGACATGCCGACCGGGACCGACGGAGAGGGCTGGTAGGTAGCTTATGGAAGAGCCGCGTCGCCTCGGCGGCCGGTACGAGCTGGGCCCGGTGCTCGGCCGTGGTGGCATGGCGGAGGTTTACCACGCGCATGACACCCGGCTGGGACGCCAGGTGGCGGTGAAGACGTTGCGCGCGGATCTCGCACGCGACCCGTCGTTCCAGGCCCGCTTCCGCCGGGAGGCCCAGTCGGCCGCCTCGCTCAACCACCCCGCGATCGTGGCGGTCTACGACACGGGTGAGGACTACATCGACGGGGTCTCGATCCCGTACATCGTCATGGAGTACGTCGACGGCTCCACGCTCCGTGAGCTGCTGCACTCCGGCCGCAAGCTGCTGCCGGAGCGCGCCATGGAGATGACCATCGGCATCCTCCAGGGCCTGGAGTACGCCCACCGCAACGGCATCGTCCACCGCGACATCAAGCCGGCGAACGTCATGCTGACGCGCAACGGCCAGGTCAAGGTCATGGACTTCGGTATCGCCCGCGCCATGGGCGACTCCGGCATGACGATGACGCAGACGGCCGCCGTGATCGGCACCGCGCAGTACCTCTCGCCCGAGCAGGCCAAGGGCGAGCAGGTCGACGCGCGAAGCGACCTGTACTCCACGGGCTGCCTGCTGTACGAGCTGCTGACGGTCCGCCCGCCCTTCGTGGGCGACTCTCCCGTGGCCGTCGCGTACCAGCACGTCCGGGAGGAGGCGCAGCCTCCGTCGGTGTTCGACCCCGAGATCACGCCGGAGATGGACGCGATCGTCCTCAAGGCGCTGGTCAAGGACCCGAACTACCGCTACCAGTCCGCCGACGAGATGCGGGCCGACATCGAGGCCTGCCTCGACGGCCAGCCGGTCGGCGCCACGGCGTCGATGGGCTCGGTCGGCTACGGCGGCTACCCCGACGACCAGCCGACGACGGCCATGCGCTCCGACGGCCACGGCGGCGCGACGACCCTGCTGCCGCCGGCCAATCCGGACGACGGCGGCTTCGGCTACGACGACCGGCCCGACCGGCGTCGCCAGAAGAAGTCCAACACCTCGACGATCCTGCTGGTCGTCGCGGCGGTCCTGGTCCTGGTCGGCGCGATCCTGATCGGGCGCTGGGCGTTCGGCGGGGACGGCGTGAGCAACGACAAGGTGCCGGTCCCCAACCTCGTGGGGCAGACCGAGGCCGACGCGAGAAAGTTGCTGACCAACAGCGATCTGGAAGTCGGAACGGTCACGCCGAAGCCCTGCGAGGAGGAGAAGAAGGGCAACATCTGCTCGCAGGACCCGCAGCCCAGGACGCAGGTCGAGAAGAAGACCGTCGTCAACCTCGTGGTGTCGACGGGCGCTCCGAAGGTTGCCGTGCCGAACGTGATCGACAAGAACGTCGATCCTGCGACGCAGCAGCTGGAGGACAAGGGCTTCAAGGTCGAGACCAAGACCACGGAGTCCTCCTCGCAGGAGACGGGCACCGTCCTGAGCCAGGACCCCGACCCTGGCACCGAGTTGGAGAAGGGCTCCACGGTGACCCTCGAGGTGGCCAAGGCCCAGGAGAAGGCGACCGTCCCGGACGTCGCGGGCCAGTCCTGTGAGGATGCCCAGCGACGGCTTCAGGAGAACAACCTCACCGGCACCTGCACCGAGACGCCGACCGGCGAACCGAACCAGGACGGCAAGGTCTTCGAGATCACGCCGTCGGCCGGTTCGCAGGTCGACAAGGGTTCGAACGTGAACCTGAAGGTCGGCAAGCTGCAGCAGCAGACCACCGTTCCCGGCGTCATCGGCCGGACCGTGGACGAGGCCAAGCAGATCCTCCAGCAGGCTGGCTTCACCAACATCAATGTCGTCGGCGCCCAGGAGGGCAACGCCCGGGTCTTCCAGCAGGACCCGCAGCCCAACACCCCGGTCGCCGACCCGGCCGCCACACCGATCACCCTGACCGCTGCGGGCGGCGGCGGAGGCAACGGCGGCGGCATCTTCGGAGGCAACGACGGCGGCTGACCGGCAGCCAGCACCACGACCTGAGCCCCGGCACCCTTCTCAGGGTGCCGGCTG